>NZ_LGSS01000014.1 GCF_001190785.1 Gottschalkia purinilytica
TAATCCTGAGTTAACAGCTTTTTCAACAGCTCTAACTAATGGATCAGTATTAAGAGGATTATTAGCAGGACTACCTAATGATAAGTTCAGTATTTTTGTATTATACTTATCCTTTGTCTCAATTACCCATTGTATAGCAGAAACTATACATGTTAAAAAGTAATTATTAGCTATTTTTATTTAATTCACTAGAAAACCTTATTTCCAAGTTATTTCCGTCCCATATGATATCATTTACTAATTTAGAAAGTAAAATCACTTTTTCTTCATATTCAAACTCATATATACTTTTATTAAAGGATCTAACAAGATCTTTGAGAGATTCTAAAGTTTTTAATTCATTAAGAGTAAATTTTTTTTCCTTGTTTATTTTTTCTATACTTATTTTTACTTCATTTATCTTTTTATCAAGAGCTTCTATCTGACTTATAATATATTTACTAGATTTAGAATCGAGGGTTTCACTAAGCTTTAGGGTCAAATTTTCTATCATTCTTTCATACTTTTGAACTTCTTTTTCTAGAGTAGAAGATTTGGTAGCATATAAGTCATTAAGAGATATTATATAATCTTTCTTTTTAAGTAGAGATTTAAGTAGTTTATTATAGTCAAGATTTAATTTTCTTATTTCGTTTAAAACTAACTTATCAACTTCTTTACCTGGTAGATTTTTTGAGTTACACTTAAGTCCTCTTGAGATTTCTTTTAATTTACACTTATAATAGTGGGATCTAGTACCATCTTTTCTTTTATTACCATATATAGTTCTCATTTTACTTTCACATATATTACATTTTAAAAAGGTACTCAATAGTCCTATTTTACTGGAGATTGTTTTAGGAGATTTTAATTTATTGTTTTGTATTAGATTTTGAGTAGAGATAAAGTCGGTAGAGGATATTATACCTTTGTGTTTTCCTACTGCAACTATCCACTCAGAGTGACATCTTAGTTTATTTGCCCTACCTTTTTTTTCTATTGTTTTGTTATATACCATAAGACCATGTATGCCATCAAACTCAGATTTATCACTAGCTATATCCATATTAAGAGAACGACAGTATTTATACATGTTTTCATCAGCTTTTACGTATACCATATTGGTTAGTATGCCTCTAACTCCAGTAACATCAAAATAATTACCATTAGGAGTTTTAATATTATTTGTAACAGACCAAACTTCAACTTGATTTAGACTTTTAAGCTCTAAATATTTTTTAAAAATCATTTTAACTATGCTTATTTCTTTAGGAATTTCCTTTAGCTTATACATTACTTTTTTGTTCATATTTTCATCATAATATTCTATGGGCTCTGATCCATATCCAGTAGGAGTTTTTCCACCTAACCATCTACCAGAGCGTGAGAGCCTTAACATGTTATCTTTTATACGCTCTGCTATAGTTTCACGTTCTAATTGTGCGAATACACTAGCAATATACATCATAGCTCTTCCCATAGGTGTAGAAGTATCAAATTGTTCTCTTATAGAAATAAAAGATATATTATTTGACTGAAGAAGTTCTATAGTATTTGAAAAATCAGATATACTTCTACTAATTCTATCTAATCTATAACACATGAGTATATTAAATTTTTTTTTATTGGCATCTCTAATCATTTTTTTATATTGAGGTCTATCAGAACTTCCACCAGAAAATCCTTCATCTTCGTATATTATGAATTCATCGACTTTAAAATGTTTATTAGCATATTCTTCACATAATTGAATTTGGTTTTGAGTAGATTCACCTTTGTTAGTAAGCTTAGACTTTCTTGAATATATAGCTATTTTCATAGTACCACCTCATTTAATTATATGAAGATTTGATTTTAATATTTGTTAGTTTAATTTAAAATATTTAAAACTTTACTATTTACAACGATATACTAAAAGGATAAGCTGATATAGGAACCTGAGATTAATTTTAAAGATCATAATGAAGTGATTGAAATTAAGTAATTAGTGGTAATAAACATTAAAGCTGAAGGTAAAGGAGAGTGAAAACGAGTATGCTACCAGATACATTAAATGGTTTATTTAAGGATAGGGATTATTACAAGATTTTATTTAAAATAGCTGCTCCTATAGTAATACAAAACCTTATTACATCTTCTGTAAATATCGTAGATACACTTATGGTAGGACGGCTAGGGGAGGCAGAAATTGCTGCAGTAGGTATAGCAAACCAAGTATTTCTTTTATATAGTATCTTAATAATGGCATGCTGCAGCGGATGTGGAGTATTTATAGCTCAATATTGGGGAGTAAAAGATGAAAAAAATATAAGAAGAGTTTTAGGACTTTGTATTTCTGTTGTAACAACAATATCTTTAGTTTTTACCGCACTTATCTTAATAGCTCCATCAGCTATAATTTCTATATTTAATAAAGATCCACAGGTAATAAAATTAGGAAGTGAATATATACGATTAGTATCTTTAAGTTACACTTTTACAGCTATAACATTTGCAGTAGCAGCAGCTTCAAGAAGTGTAGAGAAAACAGTGCCACCTATGGCTGCAAGTTTTTTAGCATTAATATGTAATAGTGTATTAAATTATATATTTATATTTGGAAAAGCAGGATTTACTCCAATGGGAGTTAAAGGAGCAGCTTTAGGAACTCTTATAGCAAGAGGAGTAGAATCCTTTGTACTTATAATCTATCTATATAAAACTAATAAAGTGTTATGGGGAAAACTATCTGATTTATTTTCTTTTAACATGAAGTTTTCAAAAAAAATATTTGGAGTTGTAATAGATGTTGTATTAAATGAGCTCTGCTGGGGATTGGGTTCAGTAGTATATTCTATAGTATATGGTCATATGGGTACTAGTGCTATAGCTGCTATACAAATATATAATACCGTGCAAAATTTATTTTTAGTTTTCGTATTTGGTATGGCGGCTGCCTCAGTAGTTATGATAGGAAAAGAAACAGGAGCAGGGAATAAAGAAAAAGCCATGAGATATGGATATCAATCGACTGCTTTGACAGCCATTATAGGAATAGTAGCATCTATACTACTTGCATTAAGTGCTGGTTTCATAGTATCGCTATTTAATATACCAGATATAGTAAGATATTATGCTAAAATGATTTTGTATGTTGTAGCTTTTGTTTTCGCAATAAGATCAATAAACATAATCTTAATTGTTGGAGTACTAAGAGGTGGTGGAGATGCAAAATATAGTCTTAAGATAGAAGCATTTACTATGTGGGGAATAGGTGTTCCACTATCATTTATAGGAGCATTTGTCTTAAAGTGGCCAGTATATTGGGTAGTTGGACTTTTAACAGTAGAGGAGATAGTTAAGTGCTACTTCTCAGTATCAAGACTAAGAACAGGTAAATGGATAAAAAGAGTTACTGATACTGTATAAAAATCAATAATAATAACATAAAAAGCATAATGACAAAGATATTAGAATAATATTTTAATATGTCCTTTGTTATTATGCTTTTATTTTACTTGGCATGATAAACTGCTGAAACTTAGAGTGGTGTATATATTCTATATGCTAGTTATTTAGCAAATTAATAAAATTAAATTAAAAGAGGAGATATAATATGATTGAAGTAAAAATAAGAACATTAATTATGAGCTTTTTAGCAGTTATTATTACTACTTCACTTTTGGTGTTTGTTAAACCAGGTAAAGAGATGATTACTCATAATGAAATACAAAATAATAATATAGAGGAACTAGATAATAGTACAAATTTAGTAAAGCACGGTCCTAGAGATAGAAAAATGGTTACACTTACATTTGATGATGGGCCTAATCCGGTATACACTCCTCAAATATTAGATGTACTAAAGAAACATAATGTAAAAGCTAATTTTTTTGTACTAGGAAAACATGCTGAAAAATATCCAGATATTATTTTAAGGATGAAAAAAGAGGGTCATGAGATAGGAAACCATTCATATAGTCATATAAACGTAGAGAAAAGTAGTATAGAAGAAATAAAAGCTGAGATAATAAAAACTCAGGAAATCGTAAAAAATATAACAGGAGAAAATCCTAAGTTACTTAGACCACCTTATGGACTATACAATGGAAAAATTATTAATATGTCAAAGGAAATGGACCTAAAAATAGTATTATGGACTTATTATCAAGATCCTAAAGATTGGAGCAGTCCAGGAGTAGATCATATAGTAGAAATAGTTACTACTAAAATAAAGAATGGAGATATAATACTACTACATGATCATAATGAAAAGGAAAGCCATACAGTGGAAGCATTAAAAACTATCATACCAAAATTAACTGAAATGGGGTATGAATTTGTAACAATATCAGAACTATTAAATTTATAGATACATAAATAGAGGCTTTATATGAAAAATCTAAATAGCAAAACTCCAAATCTTATGATTTAATTATAGTTTAAAATATAAGATTAAAGGAATTTTGCTATATTTATTTTTTGTTTTAATTTTAAAAGAACAAATAGTACAAACCCGTATATTCATAGACATATATGGGAGGGATAAAATGAAAAAGACAATAAATATAGTCACTAATATAGAAAATAAAGAGATTTTGGAAGAACTTATTATAGAGGCTTTAATAGAAGTGATAAAATTAAGAATAGATAGACTTTCTGAGGGGGTAAGGGAAGAGGCATATAATATACTTATTAACGAAGTTAAGTCGATTTTAAGTTAGTATATGAGATTAAGAAATCATTACTTTTATACTTATATTGCAGAAACTATATCCGAGGTATTACCTCCACCTGTTTCATCTAGTGCTTTAATTGCTAAAATATTTGCTTCTGGAGCTATACCCATATATTTTCCATTTGATGAATACCCATTTGAGCCTATAATACCTGAAACATGTGTACCATGACCGTTATCATCATAAGGAGATGTCTTATTATTTACAAAATCTTTAAATCCTACAATTCTATTTCTAGGTTTTACTAAGTCCGCATGAGGAGCAACACCAGTGTCTATAACAGCTACAGTCACCCCTTTTCCAGTATAACCTCTTTCATATGAAATAGGAGCTCCTACTGAAGGGCTTGCTATATCTAATAAAGCAAACACTTTAGAGTCAAAGCATATATACTCAATATTTGGGTGTCTGGATAGCCTGTTTATAGCGTCTAAACTAAGATGACAAGCAATACCACCAACTAGAGGAAGGTGGTGTCTTACCTTTCCAGACATACCAAAAACCATACTACTTAGCGTATCGCTATCATTATCCTTAACACATATTATAACAGGAATTTCTTCTTTAGATCTAGAATTTAGTTTCGCACTAACAACAGGACAAATTTTCAAATTACTCACTCTTCTCATTTCATTCACCTTCCCATATATTAAATTTATGCAATTACCTATTAAAAGGTTAATTTAAGTTAAATTTTACAGTGAAGTTTACATAATGTTGTGTTATAATGGAATTCCCTCTTACATACTTATTTAGAAAGGGGGAGCTATGTATGAGGATATTTAAAACACAAAAAAATATATTGAAAACTTTAATTATATCAATATTAATAATATTATTCACAACTACCCTATTTCGTGAACAATTATTAGTATATTTTTATCCAATAATTAAATCCACTCAAAAATTCGCAATAACATCTAACGTAAAAGATTATGAAAAAATAGAAACTGATAATTTTATAATAAGATATGATGAGAGTCAGTCACAAAATGCTTTAATGTCATTAGAAATAGCAGAGAAGTATTATAATGATATGATTAAATTATTTAGACATGCTCCTAAGAACAAGATAGAAATGATACTCTATAAAAATGGGGATGAGATGATGAAAAACACTGGGTTAAATGATGGATCTTATCCTATAGGAGTTTATTATGGTGGTGTCGTTCATATTCTTCCTCCTGAAGAGTGGATAGAAGATGATGACAACTTTGAAGAGATATATGAAAAAGACGGTCCAGTAGTCCATGAGATAGCACATTATATTGTAGATGAAATCACAAATGGAAATTACCCTATGTGGCTTACAGAAGGGGTAGCATTATATGCAGAATATAAAATTACTGGATCTGAATGGGGAAAAGATATGAATGATGACTATATATCAATAGAAGATCTTGAAGAAAGATTCAATGAACTAAATCAAGAAGTAGCATATAGAAAATCATTTAATATAGTAAAAAATATGTCGGATAAATGGGGAGTCGAAAAATTGAACAACATGTTGTATTCCCTGGGAAAAGGTAATAGATTAAATAAAGTGACTGAAGCTGTATTTAAAGTGAATTTATACGAAATCAGATAAAAAAGACAGCCTTTTAAAGGGCTGTCTTTTTTACATAATTTCATACATATCTTCAAATTAATGGGGGATGGAGATTTATGAAATATATTTACAGAATACTACGCTATTCTAAGAAAATTATACTATAAAAGTTAAATACTTGTATATGAGACTTTAGCACTAAGTAATAGTAAAAATTTAATAGTTAAATAATTACATTGATAACTATCATATTCAAAGGAGGAAATTAGTTATACTAATAGAATAAATATTAATAAATCGACATAATATAACTAATTATACAAAAAATTAACTGATGTTACGAGGTGGTATAGGGATTATGAAAAGGAGAATATTAGTAGTAGATGATCAAAGACACATGGCAAACGTAATCAAATTTAATTTAGAAAAAGAAGATTTTGAAGTAATCCTATCACATGATGGTGGCGATGCTATAAAAAAAGCATTTGACTGCTGTCCAGACTTAATCTTACTGGATATTATTCTTCCTAAAAAAGATGGATTTCAAGTATTAAAGGAAATAAGGAAAAAAACAATTACTCCAGTAATAATAGTTACTTCCCAAGAAGATGAGGAACATAAAGTACAGGGGTTAGATCTTGGGGCAGATGACTATATTACAAAGCCATTTGGTATTAAAGAGTTGGTCGCCAGGGTGAAGGCTAACTTAAGAAGACTAGAATATCTAAACTTACCTAAAAAAAGCAACATAATAGCTTCAGAGGATTTGGTAATAGATATATCAAAATATGAAGTAAAAAAAGATGGACAAGTTATAAATCTTACTTTAAGGGAGTTTGAATTACTTAAGTTTTTAGCATTAAGATCTGAAAAAGTATTTTCAAGGGAGCAATTATTAGAAGAAGTATGGGGATATGAACATTATGGAGATATAAGGACTGTCGATGTTACTATAAGAAGGTTAAGGGAAAAAGTAGAAAATCAATCAGGCAAATATAAACATATACTTACAAAAAGAGGTGTTGGATATTATTTCAGGAGGATTTGATAAATGTTGAAGAATAAAAAGTCTTCAAATATTTTTCAAGAAGACATTTTAGATAATATTATTAATAATATTGATAGCGGCATAATAATATTTGACAAAGATAGGAATATAATATGTGGAAATAAATCAGTTGCTAATATACTTGGGATAAACTATGAAAGTTTATTTAAATTAAATCTTCAAGATATATTGAGGATTGCTAAAAAAGATGAAAAAGTAGAAAACATAATAAAGAATTTAAAAGATAACTTTGAATTAGAAGTAAATATAAAAGGAATAGATTACAAGTTTGAATATACTTATTTTGACGGAGATGATAATGAGAAGTCAATCATAAATTTAAGAAGGATTAATAATGAAAAGCCATCAAATAGTAATGATTATATAGGATACGTTTCTCACGAGTTGAAAACACCTATATCTACAATAAAGGCATATATAGAAACTCTAATAGATATAATGAATAATAATGAATTTAGAGATAAAGAAATATCAATGAAGTTTCTATCTGTAGTTAAAGAAGAATGCGATAGAATGTTTACTATAGTTAAAGAATTATTACATATATCAAAATTAGATAGAGACATATTTGCATTAGAAAAAGAAAAAGTGTCAGTAAATGAGTTTATAAAAAAGATATATACTAAAATTGAGGTATTGGCAAAAATTAAGAGACAGAATATTTTAATAAACATTTCTAAGAATATTAATAATATATATATAGATAAAAATGCTATGGAACAAGTAATATTAAATATACTAACTAATTCTATAAAATATACAAAAGAAAAAGGAAAAATAGAAATATTAGTGTATGAAGAAGATAGCAAAAGTATTATATCCATAATAGATAATGGTATGGGTATTAAGGATGAAGATATAGAGAGAGTATTTGAAAGATTTTATAGAGTACAAGAAAGGGAAGAAGATTTCAAAGATATAATAGATGGAGCTGGACTTGGACTATACATATCGAGAGAAATAGTTAAAAAACATGGTGGAAGTATAACTATAAAGAGTGAATATAATGTAGGAACACAAGTGAATATAATAATTCCAAAAATAGAGCATATACATTAAAAAATATCTAAGATTGATAATACATATTGAAAAATATGACATATATAAAAAAATTAATAACATTTTATTAAATAGTAGATAGAAAAATAAATATATGATATTATAGTTATTGTTTAGTGTTGATATTTACGAGCCCTTGTAAATAAAAGCCAATATATTTATTTGGATATAATTTGCTATTTAAAGTAACTTTATTAAATAGAATTGGCTCTTGATTGAATGGATAAGTGAAAATAGAAGAAGTAACGGACTTCTTCTATTTTTTGTTTATTAATATAGGAACACAGGCTCATTGTTTTATAGTATAATATATATTGGTTAATTGTGTTTAAAAGTGAAAAATAAGCGAGTTAGAATAGAATACAATACAAGTTATAAAGCAAAGGTAGAAAGAGAGGTGCAAAACTGACTTAAGTCGGTGGGATGGTATGGACAAGTTAGTTATAGAAGGCGGAATTAAACTAAATGGTGAAGTTGAAATAAGTGGGTTCAAAAATGCAGCCCTTCCTATGATACCGGCTACTTTGTTAGCAGGTGACAAATGTGTAATCGAGAATCTTCCATTAATAAATGATGTATATTGTCTTACTGAGATAATGAAAGAAATAGGTTCTGATATAGATATAAAAGATAATGGTACTATGACTATAGATACCAGTAACATAAAAGAGTGTAAGGCTCCATATGAATTATCTAATAAAATTAGAGCATCTTATTATCTTTTAGGAGCAGGACTTGGTAGATTTAAAGAAGTAGAAATATCATATCCAGGAGGATGTAATATAGGTACTAGACCTATAGATCAACATATAAAAGGTTTTGAGGCACTTGGAGCTAAAGTAGAAGTAGACCATGGAGTTATAAGATGTAAAGCAGAAAAACTCGTAGGTGCCAGTATTTACTTAGACGTTATAAGTGTAGGTGCTACTATTAACATAATGTTTGCAGCAACTATGGCAGAAGGAACAACTATAATAGAAAATGCTGCAAAAGAACCTCATATAGTAGATGTTGCTAATTTATTGAATGCAATGGGAGCTAATATAAGAGGCGCTGGTACAGATGTTATAAAGATAGTTGGAGTAGAAAAACTACATGGATGTACACATAGTGTAATACCAGATCAAATAGAAGCTGGAACTTATATGATTGCAGCTGCATGTACAGAAGGAGATATACTAGTAAAAAATGTAATACCTAAGCACTTAGAATCTATAACTGCGAAGTTAAAAGAAATGGGTGTAGATGTAATAGAAAATGGGGATTCAATTAGAGTTATTGGAAATAGTGACTTAAAAGGGATAAATGTTAAAACACTTCCTTATCCAGGATTCCCAACTGATTTACAACAGCCTATGACTGTATTACTTACAAAAGCAAAGGGAACTAGTATAGTAACTGAAAGTGTTTTTGAAGGTAGATTTAAGTATATTGATGAATTAAAAAGAATGGGAGCAAATATAAAAGTAGATGGAAGAGTTGCTGTAATAGAAGGTGTTGGAAATTTAAGTGGAGCACAAGTTAAAGCTACTGATTTAAGGGCAGGTGCTGCATTAGTTGTAGCTGGTCTTATGTCAAAAGGTATAACAGAAATTGAAGAGCCATATCATATATATAGAGGATATGAGGGCTTAGAAAGCAAATTAATAAGTCTAGGTGCAAAGATAAGAAGGATTAAAGAATAAAAAATAGCCGAGTAACATCGGCTTTTTTTATTTTTTGATAACTATGTAAATTTTATGATATAATTGTTTCATCAAGGATTTATTAATCCTTAAATCACATACTTAAATTACAGTACACATATAGTATATAGTAGAAAATATGGAGGATAAACAATGTCTTTTAAATTTTGCTCGCTAGCTAGTGGGAGTAGTGGGAATTGTCAATATATTGAAACGGAAAAGGTAAGAGTACTATTAGATGCAGGATTAAGTGGGAAGAAGATTCAAGGTTTGTTAACATCTATAGACATAGATCCAACTACTATAGACTGTATACTGATAACTCATGAACATAAGGATCATATAAAAGGAGCGGGTATACTATCAAGGAGATTTAACCTGCCAATATATGCAAATGAAAATACTTGGTTAAGTATGAAAAATGAATTAGGAAATATAAAAGAAGAGAATATAAGAGTAATAGGAGCTGAAAGTGATTTTGAAATAGGAGACTTGGGAGTGTCTACTTTTAAAATATCACATGATGCTGTAGAACCTGTAGGATATTCTTTCTATAATAAAGGAATAAAAATGAGTATAGTTACAGATACTGGTTGTATTAATGAAAATATAAAAAAAGAAATAAGAGATTCTAATTTGCTTATGATTGAATCAAATCATGATACTGAAATGCTTAAAATAGGGAGTTATCCTATGTTTCTGAAAAGAAGAATACTAGGAGAATTTGGTCATCTTTCAAATGATGATGCAGGAAAGCTATTAACAGAGATTCTTACTGGAAAGAATGAAAAGATAATTCTTGGACATATCAGTAATGAAAATAATTTTCCTGAATTAGCATATCAAACAGTTGCTAACATATTAACAGAAAAGGGTATAGATATTTTTAAAGATATATCTTTAGAAGCAACATATAGAGACAGGCCAACGAAAGTTTATGACTTTAAAAATCTTTAGGAGGTATTTAAGTCATGGATAATGAAAATAAAAACTTTTTTAATGAAGATGAAAACAAAAATAATGACGTAAACTTTCAACTATTAAATAGCGATAACGAATCGAAAGAAGATAAAACTTACTATAGAAGCGGAAATAATAATTATTCTAATAATTTTAACAACGGAAATAATAAAAAAAGAAGTAATCTATCATATGTATTAGTATCTATAATATCAGCTATCATAGGGGGATTAATATTTTCACTAGTAGCTCCTTCAATATATGGAAGAACAGGATATAATAAGGGTGGCGAAGGATTAAATCCTCAACAAATAAATATAACACCAAAAGATAATATTTCAACAGTAGAAGCAGTTGCTAAGAAATCTATGAAGTCAGTTGTAGGAATAACAACAGTGGAAACTATAAAAGAAGACTTTTTTCCATTTGCGTCAGAAAGACAAGTTCAAGGAGTAGGATCAGGAGTAATAGTAGATAGTAATGGATATATTCTTACAAACTCTCATGTTGTAGGTGATGGGAAAGCTGAAAACATAACGGTTCTTTTTGAAGATAGAAGTAAAAAGCAAGCTAAAATACTTTGGAATGACGTTGCTTTAGACTTAGCAGTTATAAAAGTAGATGCTACTAATCTTCCAGTAGCAGACTTAGGAGATGCAGAAAAGTTAAATATAGGAGAAATAGCAGTAGCTATAGGAAATCCACTTGGACTAGAATTCCAAAGAACAGTTACTTCAGGAATTATAAGTGGACTTAATAGAAGTATAACAACACAAGGTGGAGATAAAATAGAAAACTTAATTCAAACGGATGCTTCAATTAACTCTGGTAATAGTGGAGGGCCACTTTTAAATTCAAAAGGAGAAGTTGTAGGAATAAATACATTGAAACTTAGCTCAGCAGAAGGACTTGGATTTGCTATACCTATAAATTTAGCAAAACCTATAGTAGAGCAAGTTATAAAAGAAGGAAAATATACTAGTGCATATATAGGAATATCATCATATGACGTAAATGAGGTTAAACAAAGATATAATCTTGATGTTAACATTGATAAAGGTTCATATATATTGCAAATAGTTCCAAATTCTCCAGCAGCTAAGAGTGGACTACAACCAGGAGATGTAGTAGTTAGTATAGATGATAAAAAAATAGAATCCCAAAGAGGGTTAAAGAAGCTTCTTTATAGCTACAAGCCAGGAGACAAAGTTAAAATTGGAATAGTAAGAAATGGAAAGAAAATAGAAAAAAATCTTACTTTAGAAGCGGCTCCATCTAATGGACAATAAAAGCTTAGCAAGTTTGACTTGCTAAGCTTTTTTTAATATAAGTCATAAAAATAGCATTAATTGAAAATACTAATTAAAAGTAGTGTTAGTTGAACTATGCAGTATACTATGGAATTATGATAAAATAGGAAATAATAGTTTTAAAATATAGTAGGTTTGGAGTGGTTATATGTACGTAGTATGCAATGATCATTTAGAAGTAGCCTTAGAAGAATTTATAGATACCTATGAACAATCGCCAGATATTTATGAACTTAATAAAATAAGTTTTACAGACTGGACAAGTCCACATTCTTGTGAATTTTGTGAAAAGATACCTAGGTTTTTAGTAGTATAAAACGAGATATGGAGGACTTATGAATATAACTATAGCATCAGTTGGAAAAATAAAAGAAGATTTTTTGAAAAAAGGAATAGAAGAGTATTCAAAGAAAATTTCAAAGTACTGTAATATACAATTTATAGAGGTAAGTGATGAAAAAGCTCCTGAAAACTTAAGTAAACAAGAAGAAGAAATAATAAAGAACAAAGAAGGAGAAAAGTTACTTAACAGAATAAATGAAAATACTTATCTTATATCACTTACAATAGATGGTGATGAAATTACATCAAATCAGTTTTCTCAAAAGTTGGAAAAATTAAAAGAAGCTGAAAATATAGATGTAACTTTTGTAATAGGTGGTTCGCTAGGACTGTCAAATGATATTTTAAAAAGAAGTAATTATAAATTATCGTTTTCTAAGATGACATTTCCTCATCAGCTGATGAGATTAATACTTCTAGAACAGATATACAGACTTATAAGAATATAAATTACATTATTACTAATATCATTCTTTTATTATAAAAAATTAGAAATATATGTGGTCTAAATATTTCGATTTTTAATATATTGAATAAAGTGAGACATATTACAATAAAAGGGTGGTATAAAAAATGAGTAAAAAAATACTTAAATTGAGCATTGAACCGTCTAAAGTAATTGAAGTTCTTAAGGGGCATAATTTTTCAGATCTAGTTCACGAAGAGTTTCACCAATTAGAGAATGAAAAATATATAGGAACTTTAATATATGAGAAATTTTTTTATAAAGTAGAAAGAAAGGTTAGTGTAATAATTATCGTAGATAACCTTAAAGATTTTACAGAGATAAGAATAATATCTACCGGGACTTCCCAAGGTTTAATATTTGATTTTGACTGGGGAGCATCAGGTAATGTTATAGAATATGTTTCAGGTGTTCTGAAAGAATATATAATAGAATAACGTATATAGTTAATTCTATAGTGTATTTAAAATAAATAGATCATAAAGGAAACTTATAATTTAAGATTAATTAATCTTAAATTATAAGTTTTTTTATGATCTAAAATAGATATAATAATTTTAATATAGTATATTGAATGAAATTATTATTTATATGTTAAAATCCTCATATAATTTCGTATAGCTTACGGGCTTCATCAGATAAGGATAGTAGATAACTAACTAGTATTCCCTGCTGATGTATATATTCTTCCATTGAGTGTTTAGATATTTGTTCCCATATTTTATAACTAGTTTTATCTGATATATTAGGAAGCCACATAAGCAAACATCCATATTTTAAAGCTGAAATAGTATAAAAAGCAAACTTTATTTTCTCATATGATCCATTCCATCCAACATCTTTTAAACCATCTATATAGCTTTCAAGTATTATATCAAAGAGATCGTTGGGTTTTGATAAATTTGTTTCAAACATACTAAAACTTGCAGATGCTAAATCACTTATATCAGTTCCTATAATACCTTTACCAGCGTAAGACCAGTCAATAAGTGTTAGTATATTGTCTTGTGAAAAGAACATGTTTCTCCTAAAAGCATCGAGATGACAAAAAGTTTCTGATAATGTTTCAAGCTTGTCTAAAAGAAAAGGACTATCATTCCATAATTTAATTAAATGTTTAGAAGTAGATTTAGAAAATGCAGAACGTATCATAGGATGCTCCCATATGGCTTTATCTTCAATTGATTTTTTAATCCAGGATAAATGATGTAATGTAGCCCTTGGAGACCCATTTTGAGTTAACCATGGATAATTAGGCATCGCTTTTTTAGAAATATATTCTCCATTAAAATTTCCTAAGATCTTTGCTGATTTAGAATATTGATCTAAGGACCATAGAGAGTCATCAGATAACTCTTCCATCCATAACCATATAGAATTATCTGTTTGTTTTTCAATACTATAGCACTTTGGACCTTTTAGTTTAGACGGAAGTGTATCTAATAATGTTGAATCATAAATAATAGCTTCACGCTTCCAATACAAGGGATGACATATATCGGTTTCACCGACTTGTGTTGAAGATAAAACTTTAAGTATAAACGACCAATCTTTAGTTATAGATTTAACTTTTGCTTTTCCATAAACCCTATATACTCCATCTGTTGCAGCACCTTTGCTACTAACTATAGGAGTATAATTATAAGTGATATTAGTTATATCATTAGAGTTGAATGACTTACTTATAAGATCTAATAATTTTAATTTGTCATAGTTTCTAAGCTTTTCCTCAATTTTATTGTGCAATAATATACACCTCCTAGAGATAGAAAATTTCATATATTATAGTTTAGGGATGAAATTATAATATAATTTGTAAGGAATGTATAGACTTTAAAAAAGGTAAATTTTGTGGTATAATACATATAGAAAACAAAGAGAGAAATACATAATAATACGAATATATTAGGAAAAAGCGTGTCCATTGTGATACGCTTTAACTGTTATATTTTGTAATCAAATAGTCTCATATAAAAATAACAGATAGTAAATCAATGATTAATTATAATGGAACTAGTTGTTCTCAATTGAAAATAAAAAAGATAATTATGTCTTCATTAACGAAAAAGTATAACTAACATATAATGAGATGTGACATAACATATAGTAATATTAATATACCGATACTATCGTGATTTTCAACTAAGAACAAAGAAATAGAAAAAACAATACTGTATCAGAATTAATATTTAGTTAATTTAAGGGGAGATTGGACTATTGATTTATATGTTTAATTTAACAGAAGTTTATAGATCAAACTTTGTTAAGGAGAATAATATATGAGGAATAATTATGATGAAGCTAACAAAGTTACTATTAAATCTATAATATGGAATTTAATATTAACAGCTATAAAAGTGTTAGCTGGCATAATTGGAAATTCTACAGCTATGATTGCCGATGGAATACATTCAGCATCAGATATAGTAAGTTCCATAGGTGTGCTAATAGGAAATTTTATAGCAAAGAAGCCTAATGATGAAGAGCATAGTTATGGTCACGAGAAAGCAGAAACATTAGTTTCTTTTTTATTATCAATACTTCTTATAATGGTATCATTTAGTATAGGATATAACGGTATTAAACTATTATTTAACACAGAGGAAATTAAAGTTCCTACTTTGCTACCTCTTATTATATCCGTTGTATCAATAATAATAAAAGAATATCAATATCAAATAACTATAAAAGTAGCTAAAAAAACAAACTCGCCAGCACTTAAAGCAGATGCATGGCACCATAGGTCAGATGCATTTTCTTCAATAGCAGCATTTATAGGAATAGGTGGAGCATTGATAGGCTTTAAGTTACTAGAACCAATAGCAACAATAATAGTTGCTTTATTTATCTTAAAAGTAGGGCTTAATATACTAAAGATCTCTACAAATGAATTAATGGACTATTCTATAGAAGTAGAAGAACAAGAAAAAATAATAGATATAGCTAGCAAAATAGAAAATGTTATAGAAGTTAGACATTTAAGAACAAGAAAACATGGTTCATTTGTATATGTAGACTTAACTGTACAAGTTGATAATGCATTAACCGTATCTGAGGGGCATGAAGTAGCCCATAAGATTGAAGAAAAGATACTGGAAAGTATGAGTTCTATAAAAGGAATACTTGTTCATGTTGAGCCTAGTGAGAAATTAAGAGAAAAATAGATGTTAATACGTCTGTATAAAATGGGTATTAGATAAAACAACTGGGTTTTCTTTTAAGACGTAAATAGAATAAAGCTCAATAAAATTATATGTGAAAAGAGGTGGTGATTTACACATCCTCTTTTTCTACATAACCTTATTTTATCAAACTTAATACTACGGTATAGATGTTTGGAATGAGGACAGACTAAAATCATGTAATTTGTTAGCAAGATTAACTTAAATTTTGGAGGGTTGGATATGTTTTTAAAAGATAAGGTTGTTATTATTACTGGAGCTGCTTCTGGTTTTGGAAAAGAAACTTCTTTTTTGCTTGCTAAAGAAGGAGCTAATATAGTTGCAGTAGATTATAGTGAATCTGGAAAAGAAATAGTAGAAAAAATTAAAGAAGATGGTGGAAATGCAATATTTGTTAAAGCTGACGTGTCAAAAGAAGATGATGTTAAAGATTTTATTAATAAGACAATACAAACTTTTGGAAAAATAGATGTACTTTTCAACAACGCTGGAATATACATACCTGGGAAAGCTGATGAGTTATCGACTACAGACTGGGATAAAGTAATAGATATAAATCTTAAAAGTATTTACCTAGGAAGTAAATATGTATTTCCACATATGAAAGAGAACGGAGGAGTTATTTTAAATACAGCTTCTGCAGCAGGAATAATTGGGTTTCCAGATGCCGTGTCATATGCAGCGTCGAAAGGAGGAGTTGTTTCGTTAACTAAGGCTATGGCTGTAGATTATGCACAGTATAATATAAGAGTAAATTGTATTTGTCCTGGTACCGGTGAAACAGGAATGACAAAAGAGGTCTTAGAGAATGAAGAGTTAAGACAAATGTTCGCAGAACCTATACCTTTAAAAAGATTTGCTCAGCCAATAGATATAGCAAATGCCGCTTTATTTTTAGCATCTGATTTGTCTTCATATTTGACTGGAGTTGTCCTTCCTGTAGACGGTGGTTGGACTGTAAAATAGTTTATAATAAATCATAAAAAATAAATTGTAATTGAAAAATAGAGTGCATAAAGTTTTATAATAGCTATGAGTCAATCTATCTGTAGATAGATTGACTTTTATTTATATAAAAAACGAATTTTAATATCAAAGGAGATTGTATAATGTTCTTTTTAAATTTTCATCACTTAGACAGTAATAGAAAAGATATTGAGACAACCGTGTGATTGGAAGAAAGCTTAAATTACTAATCGTTTATAACGAACACTTTCTTACCTAAAACATATAATATATATGAAGTTTTTATAGAGAGGATGGGTATTATGTATCCAGTGTATCCGTATTTAGGATGGGAAACTAAATGTAAGAAAGTCCCTATAACTTTTCCACCACAGCATCAAAATCGTCAACCAGGGATAGAATCAAAGATGATTCCGAGACCCATATATAATAATCCCTATTATTATGGTTCGAGGAAGTTGATAAATAAGGTAGCCCTTATTACAGGCGGTGATAGTGGTATTGGTCGAGCTGTTGCTGTAGCATTTGCAAAAGAAAAAGCTGATGTGGCTATCGTCTATTTATATGAACGTTGTGATGCTTTGGAGACAAAAGCAGCTGTAGAAGCATTAGGTCGTCGCTGTCTTATTATTAAGGGGGACATTAGAAGAGCAAAGTTTTGTAATGAGGCTGTAGAAAAAACGCTACATACTTTTGGACGTCTTGATATACTTGTAAATAATGCAGGAGTTCAATTTCCTCAAGATAGCATATTAGACATAAGCAACGAACAGTTAGAAAATACATTTAGAACTAACATTTTTTCATTCTTTTATATGACAAAAGCAGCACTACCTTATCTTGATTGTGGAAGCTCTATTATTAATACGTCTTCTATTACTGCCTATGAAGGAGAAGAAACTTTAATAGACTATTCTTCTACTAAAGGTGCGATAGTATCATTTACACGATCACTATCAAAGTCTCTTGTTGAAAAAGGAATACGTGTAAATGCTGTTGCCCCTGGACCTGTTTGGACACCACTTATACCATCAAGTTTTTCAGCTAATAGAGTTAAAACATTCGGAAGCGATACTCCTATGAAACGAGCAGCACAGCCATTTGAACTTGCACCTACTTATGTATTTTTAGCATCAGACGATTCAAGTTATATTACAGGACAGATGATTCACGTGAATGGAGGAAGAATGGTAACTTCTTAAATCAAATCTTTATATTTTCTTCATATTTATTTGATATAATGTAAAGAAAGTTGAAGTAAAAAACATATAAAACGAATACCTTGTTTTAAATATATTTATCTTAGTTTAAAGATACTCTAGTATTGATATCCTACGTGTAAAAGATTTTTTAAAATATTTCTTAATTTATATATCCCCTATTATTTTATAGGGGATATATTAGTTTTCAGGTAATGGAGATATTTATTAGAATATTTTTAATTTATATAAAAGGACATCTTATAAGTAATATTATATTGAATTTTATAAGATATAAATTCTAATATTAATAATTAGAAGGGTTTATAAATTAGTAGATATAGGAGCTGGATGAATGAAAAACATTTTAATTGTAGATGATGAGATTAAGATTGTAGAGCTTTTAGAAGCTTTTTTAAAGATTGAAGGTTACAGTATCTATAGAGCATATGATGGAAAAGAAGCATTAGAAATATTTGAAAAAGAGGAAATTCACCTTGTTATTCTAGACCTTATGCTTCCTAGAATAAGTGGAGAAGAGGTGTGTAAAAAGATTAGGGCTAAATCAGATGTACCAATAATTATGCTCACAGCTAAAGTAGACGAAGAAAATAAAATAGAAGGTTTAGGCATAGGAGCAGATGATTATGTAACAAAGCCTTTTAGTATAAGAGAACTTGTAAGCAGAGTGGCCGTAATCATGAGAAGATGTTATAAGGAGGAAAATACACAGGCTGAAAGGTTTGTATTTAATGATGGTGATTTAGAAGTTGATGTAAAATTATTTAACGTAATAAAAAAAGGAATAGAAATTAAATTTACACCAAACGAATTTAAAATATTGAAGACTTTAATTTCTAATAGAGGAAAAATTCTATCAAGGGATGTTCTTGTGGAGAAAGCTTTTGGGATAGATTTTGATGGCATCGATAGAACCATTGATGTTCATATAATGAATATAAGGCAAAAGATAGAAGATAATCCTAAAGATCCGCAATATATTAAAACGGTTTATGGTATGGGATATAAATTTAATTGTTAGGAAGTGGAGTATGCAGATAAAACTTGTAAATAAACTGATAATTAGTTTTTTAATTGTAATACTACTGTCTACAATTTTGGGAGTTATCATAAGTAATAATAAAATAGATAAAAATTTTGAGGATTATTTAAAAGATAAACAAAAGAAAATGATATCAATGGTCATTAATGTTATTAAGAATAATTATGATGACGAAAGAAAAACGATAAATACTAAAGATATAGAACTTCATGCCAAAAGTGAGGGACTTTATATTCAGGTTAAAAGTATAGATGGTGAAAAAGTTTTCGAGACAAGTGAAGATTATTTGAAGAAAAGAGAAGATGATCTATTCATAAGGTATTCTAAAAAATCAGGTAAAAAGTCTAATAAAAATTATTATAAAGAAGAAAACCACGATTTAATAAAGAATGGTAAAAAAATCGGTAATATAATTATAGGATATTATAGTATAGATAATTGTGATAGTCGTGATCTAGAAATGAAGTATACCTTACGTTATATTTTAATTGAAACAGCATTTGGTACATTAATAATTGGGACAATAATAAGTATAATTTTAGCAAAACACTTTTCTGTTCCTTTAAAAAAAATAGCCCAAACAACAGATGAAATTAGAAAGGGAAATCTAAAGGTAAATTTAGACTTAAGAAGTAGTACCTATGAGATAAATCAATTGTCTAATTCAATAGATTATTTAGTAAAAACTCTTGAGAGTAAGGACATGCTTAGAAAGAGGCTCACCTCAGATATGGCTCACGAAATTAGAACTCCGTTAACAACGTTACAAAGTACAATGGAGGCGTTTTTATATGGAGTTTGGGAGCCTACGAAGGAAAGGATAGAAAGTTGTCATGAAGAGATAAGAAGACTTTCAAAACTAGTCGAAGGACTTAAAGATATAGCAAAACTTGAAGAGGCAGATATGAATCTAAACATAACAAGGTTTAACATCACTGATGAAATAAGACAACTTTTAGAGCTGTTAAGACCTCAATATGAAAATAAAAATATTAATCTAATTTTTGAATATAATAAAGAAATAGCAATAAATTCTGATAAAGATAAAATCAAACAGATATTAATAAACTTACTTAACAACTCTTATAGCTATACAAATGAAGGTGGAAAGGTAGAAGTTATTTTGGAGGATTTAGAAAAAAATATAGTTATATGCGTTAAAGATAATGGAGTTGGTATTTCTAATGATGATCTACCCTTTATATTTGAAAGATTTTACAGAACAGATGGAACGAGAAATAGAAAAACAGGTGGAACTGGAATAGGTCTAACAATTTCAAAAGCGTTAGTTGAAGCACTTGGAGGAAATATAAAAGTTGAAAGTAAGTTGGGACAAGGGAGTAAGTTTATTGTAAGTTTACCTGTGAAAAATTGCACTGATTAAAAAACTCTAAAAAACTATATATTAAATGCAATTATTGCATTTTTATATTTTCTTTATAATGTTTTGTTAACATATAGGAGAAGAAAACTTGACATAGACTATGTCATTGTTGTTTTTACTATATGTTTTAGGAGGAAAGTATATGGAATTAGGAGGCGTTTCGCTATCAATAGCTTTTGGAGCTGGATTTTTATCTTTTTTTACACCATGTATACTTCCATTAATTCCAGTATATATAATGTATATTACTGGTACGAGCATGGAGAATGAACTTGACAAAAGAAAGCTATTTGCATTGAAAAGAACGATTGGATTTGTTATAGGATTTACAATTATATTTATGATAATGGGAACATCTGCTACCTTTTTAGGAAAAATATTTATAAGAAATAAAGAAGTTTTTTCTAAGATTAGTGGAGTTTTGATAGTAATCTTTGGTTTGAAAATGACAGGTATTATAAATTTAAAATTTCTAAATATGGAAAAGAGAATTAAAACTCCTAAAAAAATCACGAACTGGTTTAGTTCAATTATAATGGGAATGGCTTTTGCTGCTGGCTGGACACCGTGTTTTGGTCCTGTACTAGCGTCTATTCTTATTTATGCAGGAGGAACTGCTACTGTTTCAAAAGGTGTTTATCTCCTATTAGTATATTCTATAGGTATGGCAATACCTTTTGTATTGACAGCATTATTCATAAATGTATTTAGTAAGTTTGTTAATAAAGCAGAGAGGTTTATAAAATACATCCCTAAAATTAGTGGTTTTATCATGATAATTTTTGGGATACTAGTATTCTTCAATAAGGTTATAGATATAAGTAGATTGTTAATATAGGAAGGAGGAAAATAATGAATAAGAAAGGTTTAATTATAATAATCCTTACTGTAGTGTTGATTGGAGGACTATACTATTTTACAATGGGAAGAAAAACAGAAGAGAGTTTACCTAAGGATAACATTACTAAGGAAAAGAATGAGGAAGACAGAGAAGAGAAAAAAGAAAAGAAAAAAATAACAGAGGCAACAGTTGGTGAAGAAGCACCGGACTTTACTCTTAGGAATCTAGATGGAAAAGAAGTATCATTAAAAGATTACAGAGGTAAAATAGTTCTTATAAATTTTTGGGCAACATGGTGTGAATATTGTGATAAGGAAATGCCAGATCTTCAAAAGTTAGATAAAGAAAATGATGATTTGGTAGTATTAGCAGTAGATGTAATGGAAGATGAGGAAAAAGTAAAGAACTACATTAAAAAAGGCGCGTATGATTTTGAAGTAGTTTTAGATGAAGAGGGAGATGTAGCTAAAAATTACTTGATAAGTGCTTTTCCTACTTCATATTTTGTAGATAAAGATGGCACTTTAATAGGATCAGTGCCAGGAATGATGGAATATCCACAAATGAATCAAATATTAAAGAGTATAAGGGAAAATAAATAAAGTGAGGCCGTTTTTTTTAGCTTATAAATCCATAACTATAACATGGTTTATGATTTTAGCTATTATTTCTATTGTTATAAGTTATTTTATTGTGAACATTTTAGCAGAGGAATATGAAGAGGATAAGAATAAAATAGAAAACATTTTTATAGTTTTATTAATAGGTGGATTTGTAGGGGCTAGATTAAGTTATGTTTTAATGAATATTCATCTATATAAGGGTAATATATCTTCAATATTTAAAATATCTCATTATAATCTATCTCTGATAGGTGGTATAATATTTGGTTTATTAGTGTTGATGGTTCTATCTAAGAAATATAAAATTGCATTTGGAAAACTATTAAAAATATTTGTTATACCATTTTACTTTTCTATGGCTATAGGGATATGGGTGCTGATGTTTGATAGATTTTTATTGTATTCAAGTCATATAAAGAATGAACCATCAAAAGTTCTATATTTATCATTGTTATTTTTAACAGGAATGATACTAGAATTAGCTATATCAAAAAGAGTAAATAATAAATATATAACGGTTATAATTTTAACTATAGTAATGGTTTTATACTATATAATGTGATAGGAAGGAATTTCCTATCACATTTTTGTTTATATACCAGGCATATTAGCTGAATTTTTATATTATAAAAAAATAAGCATATATCTACAGAAAGTAGATATATGCTTATATATTATTTTTTTAAATCTTGCTAACATCTCTTTCCCATTTACCGCTTTTGTAAGCAATAAATCCAATGGCATCTGCTATAATCCATCCTAGAGGTATAGACCACCAAATACCTTTAGGACCTATAGAAGGGAAAGAGGAAAGAATATATGACATCAATACACGAATACCAAGTGAAACTACTGTTAGTTTCATAGACATTGTTAGATTTCCAACCCCTCTAAAGAAGCCATAGTAAAGGAAAAGGAAACCAATTAACATGTAGAATATTCCTACTGTAGTTATATAATCAATACCTGTCTGGATTACTTTTACCTCACTAGGGTCAACAAATATTGTCATTAACTGTTTTGATGACAGTAGTATTCCAGTAGATATAATAACACAGAAAATAAAAACTGTTCTAACAGCAGAGCGTAAACCTTGTTTAACTCTATCTATTTTACCGGCTCCAATATTTTGAGCTACATAAGTTGAAAAGGCATTACCAAAGTCTTGAACAGGAAGATATGCAAGTGAATCAACTTTTACAGCAGCAGCGTATCCGGCTATTACATCTGAACCAAATGTATTTACAATTCCTTGAACAGCTACCATTCCTGTTGCCATAATAGACTGTTGCATACATGTTAGTAGACTATATTTTGCTATGACTGGAAAAAGAGTCCTATCAAATACGAATTCTTTTGGAGACATTCTTAGCATAGGGACTTTTAATAATGCATATAATAAGCACAAAATCGAAGATACAGCTTGAGAAATAATTGTAGCATAGGCAGCACCCTCAACTCCCATCTTAAGCTTTAATATAAATAGAAGGTCTAAGACAATATTTACTAAAGAAGCAACAATTAAAAAATACAAGGGCGTTTTTGAATTACCTAGTGCTCTTAAAATCGATGCTGCCATATTATATAAAAATGTAAAAATTAATCCTGCAAAAACAATTTTAAGATAATAGGTTGAACCATCAAGTATTTCTTCTGGAGTTTGAATAAGTCTTAAAAGCGGTTTTGTAAATATAAAAGTAGAAATAGATAAAATCATAGTTAATATAAATGTAAAGATAAAAGATGTTGAAACTACACGTTTTAAGTTTGTGTAATCTTCAGCACCAAAGTATTGAGAAACAACAACTGAACTTCCTAAGCATAATCCAATGATTAATACTGTAACAAAATTCATAAGAGAAAAAGATGAACCTACAGCGGCAAGTGCATTTTTTCCTATAAATTTCCCAACAATAACAGAGTCAACCATATTATATAACTGTTGAAAGATATTGCCTATAAGCATTGGAAATGCAAACTTTAGTATTAACTTTGTTGGATTTCCTGTTCTCATGTCTGTTACCATAGTAAGCATGCTCCTTTATAATAAAAATTTTCTAACCTATAAAAGTATTTTGTCACTACTAGCTAAGATTATGGTAACATATAAATACATATATGAAAAATATTATTTTTATTTGATTCCCATATGATTTTCATATACAAAAGGAGAAATAGAAATATGGACATTAAACAACTACGTTATTTTATTGCTATTGCTGAAGAAAAGCAGATTACTGCTGCAGCTAGAAAACTTCATATGACTCAACCACCTCTGAGCCAACAGTTAAGTGCAATGGAACAAGAACTTGGTGTTAAATTAGTCAGTAAAAATGGTAAGTTTCTTGAGCTTACTGATGCAGGTCGGGCTCTCTATAAGAATGCCTTAAACATAGTGAATCTTATGGAAGAATCGAATATTGAAATTAAAGAAATTGGTAGTGGTATAAGGGGAAAATTACTAATTGGTGTAAATACTCTTTCATATGATAAATTACCAAATTTACTTAAAAGTTTCCAAGAAAGATACCCTTATACTTATTATAAGATTCAGCAAAATGAATCAGGACAACTATGTAAATTAGTTGAAGAACGGTCTATTGAATTAGCAATTGTTAGATTGCCTCCTAAGCTAAAAGACTTTTCTGTTCTTAATTTTAGATCTGAACCGTTTTATTTTGTAACATCAAATAAACTAATACTTCCCTCACAGAAGGTATCCTATGATCAGATTCAGCATTATCCACTTATATTACCAAGCACTGAGGGGTTAAGTCTTTACAATATGATTTTAGAACAATTTTCATATAGACAATTGAATGTTAATGTAATATGTGAATGCTCTGATATTCTAGTTCTATTAAAGTTAGTATCATCAGGATTTGGAGCTACGATCATTCCTAGATCAGTATTAAAGATGCATAAGATTCATAATTTAAATGCATATGAAATTGATGATGATAAATTTAGAGCATCATCAGGTTTGATTTGGCGAAAAGATCATTATCTATCTAAAGCTGCACAAAATTTTATTGAACTTTTAAAGGAAATGTATCCTGATGGTTTAGATTTTTAAGCTTATTTGATTAATTAATCTCAACTTTATATCATACATAAGCTAATAAAAGTAGAAGTATCTATAAAGGTACTTCTTTTTTGTATACTTTTTTACTACGAAAAATATATAAAAAAACTTGACTAAGAAGCTGTATATAGGGTAAAATATATTTCGTATACGAAATATATTAATACGAAATATTTCTATATAATACTTTCACAGTTTAACTATTCTGTGATGAGGAGACTAAAAGGATGGAGGAAATAAGTAAAGGAATTAGAATAATTAAGATTTTAAAGAAGGTGATGGGCACTATAAAACAAAGTATGAGACATGAATGTCATGGAATGCAATTAACTGGACCTCAAGGAATGTTAATAGGTATTTTATCTCATAATAAGGAAAAAATGAAAGTTAGTGATTTAAGCGAAAATCTAGGTTTATCTAATAGTACTGTATCTGGAATTATTGACAGATTAGAAAAACAAGGGTTAGTTGAAAGAACTAGAAGCAAAGATGATAGAAGAGTAGTTTATGTTAGTGTTACGGATGAGGTTAGAAAAAAACATAAACAACATTTTAATGAAATTGAAAAAAGGTTTGAAGATATTATGAGTAAGGGAACTCCTGAGGAAATTGACAAAATACTTGAAGGTTTATATACATTAGAAAAAGTAATAGATAGACAACGAAAATAGTTAATAAAGTTAGAAAGCTTTTTATTGTTACACATTTTAGATTTCTTAAACATTTAAAGGGTGTAATATCAGTTAATAATACAGAGATATTATAATTTTAGACAAGGAGTAGATGCTATAATGTTTAAATTAACTAAACACCTAAAGCCATTTACCGTCATGATTATTAGTGCAATAGCATTACTTTTCGTACAGGCAATGTGTGATCTTTCTTTGCCAGACTATATGTCTGACATTGTAAACAAAGGTATACAGCAAGGTGGTATAGTAAACGCTGTGCCTGATGCTATAAGGAAAAGTGAAATGGATAAATTAACATTGCTTATGAATGAGAATGATAAGAATGAGGTTGAGAAGAACTATACTTTAATTGATAAATCAAGTAAAGATTATGATAAGTATTTAAAGAAGTATCCACGTTTAGAAAAAGAGCCTATATATGTACTTAAGAATATTGAAGAAACAGAAATTGATAAACTAGATCCAATTATAGGTAAGGCTTTTATTGCTGTTTCTAGTATTGAACAAGTAAAAGCTCAAGCAAAAGGTGGAGAGATTTCTTTTAATGGAATGAAAATTCCTGCTAATACAGATTTATTTGCAATGATAGCAAATACGCCACAACAGCAACGCTCTCAAATAATTAAATCTATTAATGATAAAATTACTAAAATGGATGACAATATGATTTCTCAAACTGCTGTTGGTTCAGTTAAGTCAGAGTATAAAGCCTTAGGAATGAATACGGACAAGATACAAAGCAACTATATATTTAAAACAGGTGGAATTATGATACTAGTATCTTTACTTAGTGCAGCTAGTACTGTTACAGTAGGACTTTTAGCATCTAAAACCGCTGCAGGATTAGCAACAAATTTACGTAAAGGGGTATTTACGAAAGTTGAAAGTTTTTCTAATGCAGAATTCGATAAATTTTCTACTGCTTCACTTATAACTAGAACTACAAATGATATTACACAAATTCAAACAGTTATTGTTATTATGATAAGATTAGTGTTTTATGCACCTATTATGGGTGTTGGTGGAATAATAAGAGCTCTTAGTAAGAGTACATCTATGTCCTGGATTATAGCACTTGCTGTTACAGTTCTTCTAGGATTAATGTTAGTAATATTTTCAGTTGCTATGCCGAAGTTTAAGATTATTCAAAAACTTGTTGATAAACTTAACTTAGTTACTCGTGAAAATCTTTCAGGTATGATGGTAATAAGAGCTTTTAATACGCAGAAGTTTGAAGAAGAAAGATTTGATAATGCAAATCAAGATCTTACAAGAACGAATCTTTTTGTAAACCGTGTTATGACTCTTTTAATGCCTGCTATGATGTTTATAATGAATGGAGTTACATTACTAGTAGTTTGGGTAGGTGCACATCAAATTGAAAATGCAAGTATGCAGGTAGGGGATATGATGGCATTTATGCAATATGTTATACAAATTATTTTTGCATTCTTAATGTTATCTATGATTTTCATTTTACTACCAAGAGCTTCTGTATCTGCACAGAGAATTACTGAGGTTCTAGATGTAAAACCTACAATTATAGATCCAAAAGATCCTGAACACTTTGATAAAGAAACTAAAGGTGTTGTGAAATTTGAAAACGTATCATTCAGATATCCTGGAGCTGATGAAGATATGCTTAAAAATGTAAGTTTTGAAGCATTACCAGGACAGACGACAGCATTCATAGGATCCACTGGATCAGGTAAAACAACTCTTATTAACTTAATTCCACGTTTCTATGATGCAACGAGTGGGAAAGTTTCTATTGATGGAATAAATGTAAAAGATGTTTCACAACATGATCTAAGAGATATAATTGGTTACGTACCTCAAAAAGGATTTTTATTTAGTGGGACTATTGAATCTAACTTGAAATATGCTGATGAAAATGCAACAGATAATGATATAGAAAAAGCAGCAGAAATTGCTCAGGCTATGGAATTTATTAGCCAAAAACCAGAAAAGTTTGAGACTGAAATTTCACAAGGAGGATCAAATGTATCTGGAGGACAGAAACAAAGATTGTCAATTGCTCGTGCTCTTGTAAAGAAACCTAAAATATATATATTTGATGATAGTTTTTCTGCTCTTGACTTTAAGACAGATTCAGCACTTAGAAAAGCATTAAAAGAACAAACAAGTTCAAGTACAGTTCTTATAGTTGCACAACGTATCTCAACTATTATGAATGCCGAGCAGATAATAGTTCTTGATGAAGGTAAGATAGTTGGAATAGGTAAACATGATGAACTTATGAAAAATTGCCAAACTTATCAAGAAATTGCATTGTCACAGCTATCGAAGGAGGAATTAGCATGAGCAGGCATAATAAAGTAGATAGTTCTAATCAAAAAAGAAGATTTGGCGGTGGTATGGGCAAAGGAATACCTGGAGGTGGCGAAAAGGCTCGTGACTTTAAAGGTACAATGAAAAAATTGCTTAAATATTTAGGTGCTTATAAACTGTCAATATTTATTGTAGTAATATTTGCAGCAGCTAGTTCTGCATTTTCTATAGTAGGTCCAAAAATTTTAGGTAAAGCCACTACAAAAATATTTGAAGGTATAATGGGAAAAATCTCAGGTACTGGTACTGGAATAGATTTTAAATATATAGGAAATATAGTTTTAGGTCTTCTAGCGTTATATATCCTTAGTTCGATATTTAGTTATATTCAAGGATGGATAATGTCTGGAGTATCAATGAAGGTAAGTTATCGTTTTAGAAAGGACATTTCTGAAAAGATTAATCGTATGCCTCTAAAATACTTTGACAGTACGAATCATGGAGAAGTATTATCACGTGTTACTAATGATATAGATACTGTCAGTCAAACACTTAATCAAAGTTTAACTCAAATTATTACGTCAGTAGCAACAGTAATCGGTGTTTTGATTATGATGTTTTCTATAAGTTGGGTTATGACACTTGTAGCACTTTGTATAATACCTGTATCTATGATACTAATTATAGGTGTGGTAAAGAAATCACAAAAGTACTTTAAGCAACAACAAGATTATTTAGGAAATGTAAATGGCCATGTAGAAGAAATGTATGGTGGCCACACTGTAATGAAAGCCTTTAATGGAGAAGAAAAAAGTGTTGAAGAATTTGATGAACTAAATAATAAACTCTATGGTGTAGCATGGAAATCACAGTTCTTATCAGGTATGATGATGCCTATAATGAACTTTGTAAGTAACTTAGGATATGTGGCAGTATGTATCTTGGGAGGATGGCTTACTGTAAAGAAAACTATAGAACTTGGAGATATTCAAGCTTTCATTCAATATGTACGTTCATTTACACAACCAATTTCACAACTTGCGAATATATCTAACATACTTCAACAAACTGCTGCATCAGCAGAACGTGTATTTGAATTTTTAGCAGAGGAAGAGGAAGTTCCAGAGACTTCTAATCCAATAAAACTTAAAGATGTAGATGGTAGTGTAGAATTTAAAAATGTTAGATTTGGATATAACTCTGATAAAATCGTTATTAATGATTTCTCAGCTTCTGTTAAGCCAGGTCAAAAGGTTGCAATTGTTGGACCTACTGGTGCAGGAAAAACTACTATAATTAAGCTTTTAATGCGCTTTTATGATGTAAACGAAGGAGCAATACTAGTTGATGGACACGATATAAGAGAGTTTACTCGTAATGATTTACGTTCAATGTTCGGTATGGTTTTACAAGATACTTGGCTTTATAACGGAAGTATAATGGAAAATATACGTTATGGTCGTCTAGATGCAACAGATGAAGAAGTTATAGAAGCCGCAAAGGCTGCACACGTTGATAGCTTTGTTCATGCTTTGCCAGATGGATATAATATGGTTTTAAATGAAGAGGCATCAAATGTATCACAAGGACAGAAACAGTTAATCACTATTGCAAGAGCTATACTCGCAGATCCTAAGATTCTTATACTTGATGAAGCTACAAGTTCTGTTGATACTCGTACTGAGCTTCAAATTCAAAAAGCTATGGATAATCTTATGGAGAATAGAACAAGTTTTATAATTGCTCATCGTTTATCAACGATTCGTGATGCTGACTTAATTCTTGTTATGGATAAGGGAGATATTATAGAGCAAGGAAATCACTATGATCTTCTTAAAAAAGGTGGTTTCTACGCTAATCTTTATAACAGTCAATTTGAAGAAAATCAGGCTAGTTAATAATAGTAAGATTGTTATAGCTTGAAAGAAAAAATAAAATATTACTGACCTTTAAGAGAAGAGATAAATTTATTTCTTCTCTATATTTTTTAAAGAATATAGAGAGGAATTATCCATAACATTAGGATAGATTGATAACATATAAAATATTTATAAATATAATAAATACTAATAAAGAAGACAATCTTATGATTAACATATCTATTTATATAATATAAATTCCTATATTATATAAATAGATATGTTATAATTATTATTTATAAAAACAAATAATAATTTAAGAGAACAAAATATAAACAATAAAATATATAGTACTTTAAATATAGTTATACAATTATACTATTAAAGTAGGAGGTATTATTTATGAAAAAGATATTAGTTAGTATACTAAGTTGTATGTTAATAATAGGATTATCAGCATGTTCAAATGGAGATTCTAAAAATGCTATAGAACAAGGAAAAACACAGATGAACAATAGGGAGTATGAAAAGGCAGCATCATCATTTCAGTTAGCGTTAAATAAAGATGAAAACAATAAAGAAGCTAAAGAGCTATTAGATAATGTTGATAAATATATAAATGCTAAAAAATCATTAGATAAGAATGATTTTGAAAAGGCAAAAAGATTGGTAGAAGGAATAAGTGATAAGTATGGTGATTCATCTATGAAAGAGGATGTTAATAAACTAAAAAATGATATAAAAAATGCTGAAAATATTACAAATAAAATGAATCAAAATATAGGAAACCTAAAAGATATGATTGGTGATGAAAAGTTTCAAGAGGCTAAGTCTATAATAAAAGAATTTAAGGGTAAGAAATTAAATGATAAACAGAAAGCTAAAGTAAAAGAAATAACAGAGAAAGTAGAAAATGGTGTAATTAAGATAACGATGGATAAAAAAGGTGCAGAAGATATACTAAAAAAACTAGAAGAAATAAAGTCAATGGGGAATTAGAAAATATTATACATTGATTTCAAATACAGATTAAGAATAGAATGAATTGGAATTCTTAATTATAATTGTCATAAGAGCTATATAATAAGTGATATGTGCGCATCATAAAAATAAGATTTACTATGGTAAAATATAAACTAATCTATTTATAAATAAAGGAGTGATTATTTTATGGATTATGAAATGCTTCATACTTGTATAAGAGTAATGGACTTAGAGAAATCTTTAAAGTTTTACAAAGAAGCAATAGGTCTAGTAGAGAAAAAAAGAATAGACTATCCTGAACATAAGTTTACTTTAGTTTACTTAAGTGATGAATTAGGTCACTATGAATTAGAATTAACGTATAACTATAACCCAGATAAGCCTTATGAAATAGGAAATGGATTCAGTCATTTAGCAGTATCAGTAGATGACTTAGAAGGTTCTAGAGAAAGACATAAAGAAATGGGATATACTGTTACAGAATTAATGGGACTTCCAGATAGTCCACCTAAATATTATTTTGTAACTGACCCAGATGGATATAGAGTAGAAGTTATAAGAGCTAGTTAATAAATTGAAGTTTATTATAAATTATAAAAGACTATGAAAATATCTAATTTTCATAGTCTTTTATAATTTATACAAAACATTTAAACCTACATTAATTATTTGATATATTCATTTAAGAAAATAATTAATTTTCAGTAACTGTTCACGCCTTTTCTTTATTTCTTACTCATTAATATTTAGTACTTGAACTAAACTATAAGACGAAACTAAGTAAATAGTTTTACTAATATCTTTAGATACATATTCTTAAAATCGATAAACATATTAATTATGTTTATCATTTCAAATTTTCTCATAGAAGTAATTGATTAGAAAATAAGTTGAAGTTTTTATATAATTATATAAGCAATAGTTTTATTGTTTTAACAAGTAATACAATAGTAAATGCAGATTGAATAATTTGGGAATTTTGACTAAGATAACTAGTTAGCTAGATTAACTATATGGGGGGAGAGGGTTAATATGATTCATCAAAAAGATAAAATGACACCTAAAGAAAGACTTCAAGCATACTTTAAAAAAGAAGAAGTAGATCGCTTACCATTTACAATATCTTTAGGTGAGCCAAGTGCCAAGTTTTTAGGAATATCTTCTTTTGATTATCATCACAAAGCAGATTCAATAGTAGAAACAGAAGTATTTTGTTTTAATCGATTTGGACAAGATGGTATATCAGTTAGAACAGGATTACATGGGATAGCAGAAGCAATGGGAAGTAAGTTATCTTTTGCTGAAAAAGGATTAGCAGCAGTAGAAATACCGTTTTTATCACTAGAAGAAAACTTTCAGAAACTTAGACCAGCTGATCCACATAAAGATGGAAGATTGCCCATGTTTTTGGAAGCAATAGAAAGACTACAGGAGAAACTTGGAGATGTGGTACCTATTAGCGCTGGATTACCAGGACCTTTTACAACCCTTAGCTCATTAAGAGGACCAGAGATTTTGATGAGAGATCTTCATACTCAGCCAGAGGTAGCTTTTAAATGGATGGATATTATAATGGAAAGTTTTTATGCTTATATTGATGAGGCAGCAAAGTTAGGAGTTGGATTTAACATTTCTGAACCTGTGGCATCACAATCACTAATTAGCCCTAGGATGTTTAGGACGTATGTAAAACCTTATCTGAAAAAATGTGTAGATAGAATGATTGAAAAAAGTGGCAGAAAACCTTCACTTCATATCTGCGGACAGACACAAAAAATACTAAGAGATATGACTGAAACTGGAGTAGGAACATTAAGCCTTGATAATGCTGTTGATATGGAAAAAGCAAAGATAGAAGTTGGAAATGACATTTGCTTATCAGGAAATGTAAAGCCTGTTGAAACGATACTTCATGGAACAAAAGAAGATATATTTAATGAGGTAAAAGATCTTGTTAAAAAACTTCATGATAATCCTAAAGGATATGTCATAGCACCTGGTTGTCAGTTGCCAATGACAATTACTTTAGAAAAGATAGATATGTATGCAGAAGCAGCACGTAAGTTTGGAAAGTTTCCTATAGAATTTGATTTAGATTAAATCCTTTTAAGCGAATTATAGCTGTTTAAAAATTATAAATAGTTTACAAATAAAATTAATATAAGGGAGAAATATAATATGTTAAAAGAAAATTTATTTAATGATATTAAAAAATCAGTGGTTGATATGGAGGAGCAAGCAGTAGTAGATCTGTGTAAAGAAGCTCTTGATAAAGGTATTCCTGCATATGAAATAATAACAGATGCATTAATAAAAGGAATGGATGAAGTAAGTAGACTTTTTGAAGAAGAAGAATATTATCTTCCAGAAGTTCTAGTATGTTCAGATGCATTTAATAGTGGAATTGAGGTTGTAAAACCATATATTGATAAAAATAACGATGACAAACCTATAAAGGTAGTAATAGGAGTTGTTGAAGGAGATACTCATGACATTGGAAAGAACCTTGTAAAAATAATGATGCAATCATCAGGTTTTGAAGTTTATGATCTTGGAAGAGATGTACCACTTGATAAGTTTATAGAAAAAGCAGAGGAAGTAGAGGCAGATATAATAGGGATGTCAACATTAATGACTACGACAATGGAAGGCATGAAAATCGTAATAGATAAATTAGAAGAGAAAGGAATAAGAGATAAGTATAAGGTAATGATTGGAGGAGGTCCTATATCACAACATTTTGCCGACTCAATAGGGGCTGATCTTTATACTAAAGATGCAAATGAAGCTGCGAGAAAAGCAAGAGAATTAGTATGTGCTCTATAGTAAAAACTACATAACATTATTTACTTTTAGTTAATATATTTGTAGATAAATATATTTTACGTAATTGAAAATCAATATCACAAATGTTATTATAAAGTTAGTAAAATAATTTAGATATTTCGAACAAAGTAAGAGGAGAAATTGGTATGTTAAAAAAGGGATTACTTATAGTATTAGGCTTTATTTCTCTAGGTTTTGGCGTCATAGCTATATTAATACCTTTACTACCAACATTTCCGTTTCTAGTACTTACATCTCTATGTTTTATAAAGGGCTCTGATAGGGTTAATGTATGGTTTGAAACTACTAAAGTTTATAAAAAACACTTAAAGCCTTTTAAAGAAAATAGAGGAATGACATTGAAAACAAAACTAATAATACTTATATCAGTTTATATAGCATTAGGTGCTTTATTTATTGTCAAAGATATTTTACCTATGCGTATAGCTATAGTAATACTACTAATCATTAAAACTATAGTATTTATAAGGATAAAAACAATTAAGGAAGATTCAATTCTATGACAATAGTAAAAGACTATGAAAATTAAATTTTCATAGTCTTTTATAGTTTAATATAAGATATATGATTATTTAATATATTCATTACCAACTAGAATATTAGAAATTACATCTGTAGGAATCACAAATTCTACAACTCCCATATAACCAGGGGCTACATCATATTCGTTAAAGGAAATAACTAATTTCCCATCTTTATTTATATAGAAGTTTTGATCTTTAGCTATTTTTTCAAAAAGATCTATAGGTTCATCTTCTTTGTTGCCAGTGTCAACAAAATAAACTTTGCCTGTGTCTGATTTCATCTGTTCTTTCATTTGTTTCTTTATGTTTTCACTTATAACATTTACATAACTATTGTTTTTAAATAGACTTGGTAAAGTTATTAGAATTTGATTTCTTTTATCAATAGTATCATATTTTATTTCTGTTGATGATGAAGCCATAGTATTTGTAACATATCGTCCTACGGAAAGTATTCTTTCATTATCTGTTTTTACCTCATATCCTGCATCTAAACCTAAATTACCTTTTCCTTTTGACTTCAATTTTTCCATTTGAGTGATAAAGTCATCATATAACTTCTTATTTTCTTTAATATATTTTTCATTTAGGCTATTTTCTAAATCTTTATTTTCTAAATCAGATATTTTAGGCACTTTTATGTTTGCTTCAAAATTATCTTCTTTTATATTATATTCTGTAAAGTTAACTACTTTCACTAAGCTTTTTATCACTGGAATTTCTGATAAAGCATTTGCAATAGGTGGACTAGTATTAACAGCACCTGTAAATATAATAGCTGAAGCAGCTATTGCACCAATTAATTTAAATTTATTATTTCTTTTCATATTTTTCTTTCCTCCACTTTTTAAAGATTTTCTTACTATAAAGTCCAATTCATCAGGAATAGGTGTATTCATATATTCTTTTTTCAATTCGTCTAGTTTTCTATTATTCATATTTTCACTCCTAAAGATTAATCTTTCATACTTATACGCAATTTTTTAAGTGCAGAATATAGTCTAGTTTTTACGGTGCTTGTATTTTCTTTCAATATATCTGCAATTTCTTCTATTTTTAAATCCTCAAAGTATCTAAGAATTACTATAATGCGATAATTAGGAGGTAAATTATCTAATTCTCTTTGCAAGTCTATATTTTCATAGACATCATCTACCCCGTGACTATAAACATCTAAAATTTCTTCACTTACTATATCAACTTTTTTTTGTTTTCTTAAAAAGTCTAAAGAAGTATTTACTATAATTCTATAAAACCATGTTTTTATATATTTAGGTTCTTTAAGTGAATTTAAAGATGTTACTGCTTTGTAGGTAGACTCTTGTACAATGTCTAAAGCATCATCAACATTTTTTACATAGCTATATGCTAGCCTATAGCAATTTTCTTTATTTTCTAAAATATAGTCTATAACTATTTTTTCTAAATCTTTTTTTCTCATAAGACCAAAGTACTCCTTTTTTAGATACGTATCATAATCACCTTATACTATATAGACGCATGAAAGTAATAAAAAGTTTTAAAGTTTTATAAAAAATTTAAAATTTTTAGTATATAAATTTATGCTATAATATTGACATGTTTTAGGTTTTTAAATGAAAATTTAATTTTAACGATTATAATATCTGTTATTAAAGGAGCAGGGAAAATGATTATATTACTCATTGGCATATTAGCTACAATATATAGTTTTAAAATTATGAGTGATAGTCTTACTAGCAATAAGTTTTTTATCTCTAATAAGGCTTTGCCTGTATGTTCAATTCTGTTCCTTTTATCTTTTATAAGTACACAGATCGTATATAATTTTCTTTTATTAAAAATACTTTTAAGTAATATTATTGTATCTATTTATAGATTTTATAGCTTATCAAATCACTTCATAATTTCACTGTATATTATTTTTTTCCTTAATGCTTTAATTCTTGTTTTATATCATACCTTTAAGATAACAAAGATTTCTTTTGCAAGATAGTTGAAATACTTATTGAAATTTGACTATTTGCAGGAGGGATTTATTATGTCTAATAAACTATCTAAATTAATTGATTTCATACGAAATCTTCAAAATCCTATGGAATATGATTTAGAACCCTATAAAAAAGTTTTAGAAGAAATAAACAATATTAAATTAAGAAACTTGAGTGATTATCAGCTTAAAGAATTATCAATTAGACTTAAAAAACAAGCACGAGATGGAATATCACATGAAAAGCTTTTAACAGAGTCTTTTGCACTGGTAAGGGAGACATCACGACGTGTATTAGGAATGTGTCCTTTTGACACACAGATTATGGCGGGAATTGCTTTGCATAGAGATAAGATTGTAGAAATGAAAACTGGAGAGGGGAAAACCCTAGCTGCTACAATGCCAGCATATTTAAATGCTTTGACAGGTAAAGGTGTTCATATTTTGACTTTCAATGATTATCTTGCAGGTAGAGATGCAGAATGTATGGGACATATATATGAATTTTTGGGTCTTACAGTAGGACATATTAAAGAAGATATGGATATATATAAGAAACAGAATGCTTATTGGTCAGATATAACATATGTGACTACAAAGGAGTCAGGATTTGATTATCTTCGTGACTTCCTATGTATGGAAAAGGAAAAACTTGTTCATCGACCATTACACTATGCAATTATCGATGAAGCTGATTCTATCCTTATTGATGAGACACGTTCACCTCTTGTAATTGCAGGTAAAGTAGAGGAAGATGTAGAAAATCAAATTTATTTATCTGATATAGTAAGAAACCTTAAGCCTAATGACGATTATGAAACTGATAAATATAAAAGGGATGTATATCTTACTGATAAGGGACTTTCAAAAGTTGAAGATATTTTAGGATGCGATAACCTTTATCATTCTAAAAACTTAGAGTTGCTTACTAAGATAAATTGTGCATTACATGCTGAAGTACTGCTTAAAAAGGACAGAGACTATATTATAAGAAATGAAAAAATTGAAATTATTGATGAATTTACCGGTCGTGTAGCAGACAAAAGGCACTGGCCTCATAATATCCAAGTAGCAGTTGAAGCTAAAGAGGGAATTGTATCTGAATCAAATGGAATAATTATGGGATCTATTGCATTACAACATTATTTGAGTCTATATCCAAGAATATCAGGAATGACGGGAACAGCTAATACAGCAGCAGAAGAGTTAATAGAGTTTTATAATAAGGATGTGGTAGTGATACATACAAGTAAACCATGTATTCGTAAAGATCATCCAAACATGATTTTTGCGAATAAGCTAGCTAAGCAGAAAGCAATCGTTTCTAAAATTAAAAGAGTCCATAAGACAGGACAGCCTATTTTAATTGGTACAGGTAGTGTAGAGGAATCAGAATTGCTCGCACATAATCTAAGAGAGGAAGGTATAAACTGTCAAGTATTAAATGCAAAAAATGATGAAATGGAAGCTAAGATTATTGCTAGAGCTGGAGAAATAGGAGCTGTAACAGTATCTACCAATATGGCTGGTAGAGGGATTGATATAAAATTAGGTGGAGAAAAAGAACTAGATCGTGATAAAGTATGTACCTTAGGAGGATTATATGTAATAGGAACTAGCCTCCATGAAAGCAGAAGAATATACGATCAGTTAAAGGGTAGAGCTGGTCGCCAAGGGGATCCTGGAGAGAGTAGATTTTTTATTAGTTTAGATGATGAACTGATACAAAAATATGATGTATCGAAGTTGATTTCACATAATTATTCCCCAAAGCATGATGAAGTTGTTGAAGATCCTGTTATCCATCAACAGTTGGAAAGAGGACAGAGGATTATAGAGGGCTATAATTCAGATATGAGAAGACAACTGTGGAAATATTCTTTTATTATAGAACAACAACGACGTATCATCCATAATAAACGTCAAGATATTCTTATTGATAAGGTACCACTGAAGATATTATCAATTAAAGCTGCTGAACGATATGATTTTTTTCGTAGTCAAGTAGGGGAAGAAACATTAAGAAAAGTTGAGAAGCAGATTATTTTATATTGTATAAACAAATGTTGGGCTGATTATCTTGATTATATTTCTCACATAAGAGAAACTATACACTTAGTTGTAATAGGAGGAAAAAATCCTCTAGATGAATTTCGTAAAATTGCAATAGAAGCGTTTGATGAGATGATGAATAGAATAGAGCATGAGATAGTTAATACATTTCATGATGTTGAAATTAATGAAGATGGAATAAAGATAGATAAAGCGAGACTGAAAGTACCTTCATCTACTTGGACTTATCTTATAGACGACAGCCCAGATCAGTTTAGTAATCTTCCTCTTTTAGTAAAAACCGTAACTACTACTATTACTGGCACTCTTTTTTCATTACAGTCTATTTATAAACGTATTTTTAAAAAGAAGAAGATATCCAAGTAATTAAATATAAGGGTAATTTTATATTATAATTTAGATAATTCATCATGCTACATTAAAAGTGGCAACTTCTTGTATAAAACTATTAAAATAGTTTAGAAGAGAAAACTATGTGAGATTTAGAATTAGATATTTTATAGCATAGTCGGGAAAGGGGATAATGAGGTTTGCATGGGGGATATAATAACATATTCTTTAAAGCTGAATGATAAAACATCGTATGAATACTATATGAAAGTATCAACTTTTACTGACGAAGTAATGTTTAAGCTTAGTGAGTCCACTGATATATTAGTAAAAGATTTTCAAGATTATATAATAGAAAATGATTGTGAAGCTGTTAGAAGTAAAGATGAATATTCCTTTGAATTATTAACATTAGGCGTTTTATGGATAAAATATATTGATAAAGCTCTTATATTAGGAAAAATTCCAAAAGTGACACTTAATAAACTAGTAGATTTGAGAGGCATAGGTGGTTTTACAAAAATAGCAGTTGATTATATAAGGGGATTCTTAGGTAGATTATTTTTACTTAAAGAAAAAAGTCAACTGAGTCCAATAAATAGAACAGTTGAAAACATGAACAAGTTACTAGATTGGTTAGATGCAACAGGAGAGTTTAATCAAGAAATTAAACGATTAAAACATTGGCAAGACTATCTATCTAGTAAGTCAAAAGAAGAAGCTAGTAATATTATTTTAATAGCTTTAGATTTAGCAAAGTGGTTTGAATATAAAAGTAGAGATAGGCTGGGGTGCTTTACTGAAAATGTAGAAAGATTTCTTACAGGAACTTATAAAAGGCATAAATGGAAAGAAGACAATGTGTATTGTGGACGAAAAAGGATTGAGTATCACTTAAATATGGTAGGAGCAGAGATAATGAATAGAGTATTTAGAGAAGATTTTTTAAAAACTAAGGAAAAGATATTGCTTTTACCTGCATGTATGAGATTTCAATCAAAAAGGAATTGTAAAGCTATTGAAAATGAAGAAGGACAATTGTGTACTGGTTGTACGTCAAAATGTAAAGCAAATCATTTGATTCAAATGGGAAGAAAACATAACTTTAGAGTATTGATTATTCCTCATGAATCTACTGCATTTAAAAATACAAAGATTGAAAAAAATGAAAAAGGAATAGTTGGAGTAGCATGTGTTCTTGGTCTTATTTCAGGAGGTTGGAAAGCAAAAGAGTTAGGATTTGTTCCACAATGTGTTTTGCTTGACTATTGTGGCTGTAAAAATCATTGGCATGAAGAGGGGATAATCACTGACATTAATGTTCATAAGCTTATGGATATATTGAATATATCTAAAGCAGTTGAAGCAGAACATGAGTTATAACATTAGGAATGTAATTAGAATAAATAGTTATACAAATGTAAATATGATAAGGAATATTCCTTATCATATTTTTTATTATATATTACTTTAAGTTTCATCTTTGCTTGATAACTTTTAGTGAAATAATTCTCGTTATATATGGAGAATATTTACAAATATTTAAATAAATAGTATAATCGAAATAAATAAAATGGATGAAGATACTACTTGATAAATCTAGATTACAACTTAAAAAAGCATGAGTTTAGAACAAATGTTAAAGTTATTATACAGGGGTGAAGCTATAATGTATAAGACGTTATCACTTAAAGATGTGTGTGATTATGTAAAGAGTAATACAGATATTTTTAATGGAGATGATACATTAGAAGCAATTGAAGTAAGTGACGGAAATGTTAATTTAGTGTTTAGAGTAATGAATATTAAGGATAAATGTTCTGTTATAGTAAAACAAGCACTTCCATATCTAAAAATTGCTGGAGAGGATTGGAAACTAACATTAGAAAGAAACAAACTAGAGTCTGAATCAATGAAATTCCAGCAAAATCACTGTGAAGAATTCGTGCCAAAAGTATATTATCAAGATGATAAATATGCAACTTTTATTATGGAAGATTGTAGTGATATGAAAATACTAAGAACTGCAATGATGGACTTAGAAGAATATCCTAATTTTCCTAGTCAGATAGGTACATATTTAGCGAGAAATTTATTTTTTACTTCTGATTTTGGACTAGATGCAAAGTCTAAGAAAAAAATGATATCTAAATTTGTAAATCCAGATTTATGTGATATTACAGAAAGATTAGTATTTACAGAACCATATTACAATTGTGACTCGAATGATATTAATCCGTATATAATGGACAATGTTAAGAGAATCTGGGAGGATGAGAGCCTGAAATCAGAAATAGATATTCTAAGACATATATTTATGAATAAATCAGAAGCCTTAATTCACGGTGATTTACATACCGGATCAATTTTTATAAGTCATGAAAAATGTAAAGTCTTTGATAGTGAGTTTACATTTTATGGACCAATAAGTTATGACATTGGATTATTATATGCCAATATTATAATTAACTATTTTTATTGGGAAAAATCACAGAAACATAATGATAAGATAGAAGACTATAAGAAGCATTTACTCAGTAATATAAAAGAAATCTGGAGTAACTTTACAAGAGAATTTATTAAATTATATAAAAATAATTTGAAAATAAAAGTGTTGTCTAAAGAAAGATTTTTAGAATCATATCTAAAGAATGTATTATCAGAAACTATTGGATTTTGCTCATGTGAAATAATGAGAAGAGTTATAGGATTAGCGCATACTCAGGAATTGGATGTTATTACTGATAAGATAAAAAAAGCGAAATTCGAGAAATGTTTATTAGATGTAGCAGAAAAATTATTAATTAACAGAAATTCAATTGATATTAATGAATTTCTTGAAATTATATATACTGGTGAATTGGAACTAAGTGAATCTATAATATAAGAAAAAGCGTGTCTTAATAGACACGCTTTAAAAGCTCATTATAACCATTTATCAAATTTCTTTATATAAGCAACTTTAACTACTTGAGTTACTAAACAGTAAGCTAATAAGATTCCAATTAGCCAAGGAAAATAGCTTATTGGTAGAGCTTGTAGCCCAATTGATGATCCAAAAGAAGTAAAAGGTATAACTATACCTATAGCCATTATTAGTCCAGTAAGAGCTATTACTGGAGTAGAAGCTCTACTTTGAATAAATGGAATTTTTCTAGTTCTTATCATATGAACTACTAAAGTTTGAGATAAGAGTCCTTCAATAAACCATCCAGATTGAAAAAGAGATTGTACTTCTGGAGTATTAGCTTTAAATACATACCACATCACTAGAAAAGTTATAATATCAAATATAGAACTAATAGGTCCAACATAAATCATAAACTTTCCAATGTCATCTGCATTCCACTTACGAGGCACTTTTAAATAATCTTTATCCATGGTATCCCAAGGAATAGATATTTGAGATATATCATAAAATAAGTTTTGCACTAGTAAATGAATAGGCAACATAGGTAAGAATGGTAAAAAGATACTTGCTATTAAAACACTAAATACATTACCAAAGTTTGAACTTGCAGTCATTTTAATATATTTTATTATATTTCCAAAGATCTTACGTCCTTCTATTACGCCTTCTTCAAGAACCATCAAGCTTTTTTCAAGTAAGATTATATCTGCTGACTCTTTAGCAATGTCTACTGCAGTATCAACAGATATACCTACATCAGATTCACGTAATGCAGGTGCATCATTTATTCCATCACCCATATATCCTACAGTATGGCCTTTAGATTGAAGAACTTTTATAATTCTTGATTTTTGTACAGGAGATAATTTTGCAAATATATTAGTATTTTCTGCTATTTCACATAATTCTTCATCAGTCATATTTTCAATATCATTTCCTAGAACTACGTTTTTAACTTCTAGTCCAACATCTTTACAAATTTTCTTAGTAACTATTTCATTATCACCAGTAAGAATTTTGACTTCTACACCATGTTCATTTAGTGCTTTAATTGCAGGTGCTGCTGATTCTTTTGGAGGGTCTAAAAATCCAATGTACCCCATAAGAACCATATCACATTCATCTTTTACGCTAAATGAGTTTTCATCAGGTATATCATTTTTTTGAGCCACAGCAATTACTCTCATTCCATCTTCATTTAGCTTTTCAATCATTGTCATAACTTCTAACTTTATATCATCAGTTAGATTAACTATTTGACCTTGATATTCAGCTAAGCTACATATAGACAACATTTCTTCTACAGCACCCTTAGTGATAAGTTGTCTTTTACCTTCATCGTTTTTTAGAACTACAGACATTCTACGTCTAGAAAAATCAAAAGGTATTTCGTCAACTTTGACAAATTGTTTTTCTAAAAGATTAAAGCTTTTTTCCTTACCAAACTCTAATATAGCTAGATCCATAAGATTTTTAAGACTAGTTTGATAAAAGCTGTTAAGATATGCATGTCTTAGAACTCTGTCATCTTCATTTCCATGAATGTCTAAATGTCTTTCAACAACAATTTTATCTAGCGTAAGAGTACCAGTTTTATCAGTACATAATATATCCATAGATCCGAAGTTTTGAATAGAATTTAATCTTTTTACTACAGTTTTCTTTTTAGATAAAGCTACAGCTCCTTTAGCCAAGTTACTAGTAACTATCATAGGTAGCATTTCAGGAGTCAATCCTACAGCTATGGAAATTGCAAATAATAGAGAAGCTATCCAGTCTCCTTTAGTCAACACATTTATAAAGAAAACTATAGGAACCATTACTAGCATGAACTTTATGAGAAGCCAGCTTACACTATTAACACCTTTATCAAAACTAGTTTCACCTTTTTCACCAGTTAGAGATGAAGCCATAGATCCAAAATAAGTGTCATTCCCAGTAGCAATAATTACAACTGTTGCAGTACCACTAATTACATTAGTTCCTAAAAGACAAATATTATCAAGTTCTGAAATACTTAATTCATCAATGCTTTTATTCTCTTTAATTGATTCAAATTTCTCAACAGGCTCAGATTCACCAGTTAGAGTCGATTGACTAATGAATAAATCTTTGCAAGATATTATTCTAGCGTCTCCTGGAATCATATCACCTGCTGCTAGATGAACAATATCACCAGGAACTATTTCAGACATATCAATTTCTTTAACTCCAGTATCTTTTCTTACTACAGAAGCAGTAGTTCTTACTAGAGATTTAAGCTTTTCAGCAGCTTTACTTGATCTATCTTCTTGAATAAATTTTAATAGTCCACTTACTATAACCATAGTACTTATTACTATAACAGTCATCCAACTTCTATCTTCAGGTGAAGAAAGGATAACATCAGTAAAAAGAGATATTATAGCTAATGTTATTAAAATTATTGTAAATGGATTTATAAAAGATTTTATTAATTGAATATACCAAGGAGATTGTTTTTCATGGGTTACTTCATTTATTCCGTACTTTTCTATTCTTTCATTTGCTTCTTCAGAAGTAATACCATCTTTACTTGTATTTAATAGATTATATAAGTTCTTTAAGTTCATTTTACTAAAATTGATTAAGTTTTTAGTTAAGTTTTTCATTGTTCACACCTCCAAAAAGACAACAACAAACTAAAGGGTAGTTGTATTATTTTTTTGACCCTTTTAAAGTTATTAAATTTAGTTTTACCAGAAAAAATATTTTGATTAAAAGTTTTGAATAGATGAGTAAATGGGAGGTATGAAAGATTAATTGTAAAATAAAGATAAGATCTAAACTTTATGATGAATCTTTTATACCTCACGTACTCGGCCTACTACTATGTGTTTCCATACATTCCACCTCCAAAAGTTTAAAAATAAATAAAAAAGCCCTCACCAAAACTTGAATTTGATGAAGGCATAAAAATTCATATACACATCGTCCCGTTCAAGTTTTGGCTCTGCAAGGCAGTGAAATTGCATTAGGTTAAGCCTTGAGTTCGGCAGAACCTGCTAACCAGTTCAGAGTGTCTCCACTCTTTTACGGCAGCAACCCATATCCTTGTAGTAACCTCACCTACCGAGGTACTTATTCAATTACATGTAAAATATATCACTAAAATGTTAACTTGTCAAACATAGATAATTATAACTTAATAAAATCACTTAATCTACATTGTAAAAATATCCATTTTGATATATTATGTGAATGAATATTAAACAGTTTATTTTAAAAACTCTTAGGAGGGTTTTATGAATATAAAGATAATTACTACAAAAAAGATAAATGAAAAATTTTCAATGGAAGGTATAAAGGAATATCAAAAAAGATTATCTAGATACTGTAAGTTAAAATTAGTTCAACTTAAAAATGAAAATGGGTTAGAGAAAGAAATAAATGAAAAAACATACTTGATATTAGTTAATGCTAAAGGTGAAGTAATATCATCAGAACAATTAGCAGACAAGCTATCTAATATGGCACTAAAAGGGCAAAGTGATGTTACTTTCATAGTATCTGAAGAGGAATTACCTTCTGATATAGCTGATAAAGCAGACTTTAAGTTAGCAGTATCTAGAATGGATATAGGTCTTAATGTACTTACATTAACGCTACATGAACAGATTTATAGGGCGTTTAGGATTAATGGGGGGGAACCGTACCACAAATGATTACGGTTTTCTCTAAGATTCAGTATTTGCAATGTATATGAAGTGATAAGCTAAAAGATAGTTACTGAAATAAAGCAAGCAAGAGCCGTACGCACTTGTCACACTTGCATTTTCATTCCTTACAGAATTAGTAAAAGGAATCATTATTATCCTTGCAGTATTGTACCAGAGTGAAAGGAAAAATAATTACATAACTATGAAATAAAAGCCATATTCTATGATCATAGAATATGGCTTTTGTAATTTGGTTCTATTTCCTATTGACAGTATTGGATAAAAGTGTTATATTCACTATAGACCAACTAGTCTAGACTTGGTGGTCTATAAAGATAATAAAGGAGATATAATAAAAATTGAAAGAAAAGTCTTTTGAAAGAAAAACAGAACTTCTTGAGGCAGCATTAGATGAATTTATAACAAAAAACTATGAAGATGCTTCGCTCAATAACATCATAAGAAATGCAAAGATCAGTAAAGGAACTTTTTACTACCACTTTCAGGATAAACAGGCACTTTATCTGTTTTTATTAGAGTCTTCTGTAAGAACCAAATGGGAATTTGTTAGTAAAAGGATTAATGAATATCCAGAAGCATATGAAGGAAAGGACATTTTTGAAAAGTTTAAAATGCAAGCAAGAATTGGTGCAGAATTTGCTATTGCTTTCCCAAAGTTTCATAGGTTGAGTAAGATGTTTACGAAAGAAAAGGGTAACAAAATATACGATATTGCAAAGGGTATATTAGGAAGTGATACGGAAAAATTGCTTGAAGAAATGATAGACAAAGCCATAGAAAATGGAGACTTTAAAAAGGAATTTTCTAAGGATTTTATTGTAAAAACTGTAAGCTACCTGTTTATTCATTTTGATGAGATTTTTTATACGAAAGAGGATTTTGAACTTGAAAAAATGATTGAAAACCTTGATAATTATGTGGACTTTATGAAAGGTGGTTTAGGTAAATAGGGAGTTTATGCAAATATGAGATGGGAGTGAATATTATGGGAAATACTCAACTCAAACGCTATGATAAAATGTTAGCTTTGACCTTTGCAGTATTTACATTATTATTTATTGTTTTGGCATTTACGAATAAGAGCTTTTTCAATTGGGCTTATGAACGCCACCAAAATCAATTAAGCTGGTATTTAAGACCATTATTCCTTATACCCTTTTGTTATTTTGCATATAAAAGAAGTTGGGCTGGTATTTTCGGAACGATTTTTCTTCTTTTAACGAGCATGTTTTGGTTTCCAAGGCCGGAAGTTGTAAGTGACCAAGTAAAACAATTCTTGGAAATGGAAAAGGAATATTTAAGCGGTGATTGGGGAAGTGCAAAAATACTGATGTCACTTCTTATACCCGTCTCGTTTACCGCACTAGCCGTAGCATTCTGGAAGCGCAGCTTATGGTTTGGATTATCCGTTGTTATCTTTATGGCTGTGGCTAAAATGATATGGAGTGTAGCCTTTGGTGGCGAAGCAGGAAAGTCCATCTTTATACCTGCAATTTTAGGGTTAGTAATTTGTATTGGTTTAATTTATCTGGGATTTAGGAAGCTCGAAAAAAAGAATAAATGGTATGATTGATGATTTGATGTCAGAAAAAATATCTATATGGAGCTCTGATTGCCTTGATTTTTCAAGGAATTCAGGGTTCTTTTGTTCATACTGAGTGACTCAATTATTTTGTTAATATAGAAATCTCAGTTACAACGATACGGTGAACCTTACCATAGCGTAATTTATTTAATAGTGGGCGAATATTGAATATGGGTAAAAAGTGAAGCTTTAGATATGATTTCATCAAAAAGATTATAGTACCGCATTAAATTTTTCCTCTATTTGTAGTATAATTTAATCTAAGAATTGGGGAGTGTGAGAACATGAAATTCATTAAATTTTTAACTATCACTGTAGTATTGGTAGGTGTCATTGGTTACGGAGTTTATCACTATGGTACTAAGATTGCTTCCGACAAGGTAGTGAAAATGGTTTTTACAGAACTTGAAGGCAGCGGAGAATTAAAAGAAATAAAGAAAACCATTGAAAGTGATTCTAAACTAAAATCATTTATAGAAGACGCTGAAACAGTAGATAGTAGCAAATTACCGTTTACTACAAAAGAGGAAGCGACTAAGGTATTAATTAAAAAAGTTGGTATTTTTGAACTTAATGATATTAGAGTACAAGTACAGGATGGATCTATTTCTAAAAGAAAGGCCTTTAAAGAAATTCAGGGAAAATTGACGGAAGAGGAAGTTCAGGCATTAAAAGTAATTGCTTATAAAGAGCTATATGAATAGACCTGTGGGGAGGAGGCTGAAAAGTTTAGTCCTCTTTTTATTATATTTAAAACCTCCGTTTATGCCGGTGGTGCAGAGAAAGCTTTCTAGAAAATATGATAGCTAAAGGTAAGATAAGAAAAGAAAGGAGAATGAATTTGTATGAATAAAATAAATAGTCAAGAAGAGGCAATCTTTTCAAATGAACCATGGAAAGTGGTGTTAGACTTCTGGTTTAATCCAGAAAATAAACCATACTGGTTTAAAAAAAGTGAGGATTTTGATAATAAACTACGCAATAAGTTTTATAATATATGGCAAAGTGGATGTCAAGGATTACTATCAGACTGGCGAGTATCGTTACATGGACGTTTAGCAGAAATTATTGTATTAGACCAATTCTCTAGAAACTTATGTCGTGAAAAAGCATGTGCATTTACTCAGGATGGGATGGCTTTAGTATTATCTCAAGAAGCAATAAAACAGCCTGGATTTAGTGAAATGTCAAAGGAAGAAAAAAAGTTTATGATTATGCCGTTTATGCATTCTGAATCATCTGAAATACATAAACAAGCAGTTGTTTTATTCGAAGAACTAGGTGATAAAGAAACAGCTGAATATGAATATCGTCATAAAGAAATTATAGATCGATTTGGCCGTTATCCTCATCGTAATAAGGCTCTTAATCGTAAATATACTCTAGAAGAGATTGAATTTTTGAAACAACCCGGCAGTAGTTTTTAAAAGATTGGAATTGATATAATAATTTATATAATTATTTTCTAAACATCAAAAAAGCCTCCTTTATCGATAATAAGGTAAACCATACTATAAATAACTGAGTCTTGGAAACATATGGTATAATAAAGGATGACTTACTAAGATCGTGGAGGGAACTAGATGAAAAGATTAATAATAACTTTTTGTATATTTGCTACACTGTTATTTACTGGATGTAGGTTAAATTACATGAGCTCTCTATATTCAAAAGATAACAAGATTTCAAGTGACACAAATTCATTTAGTTTAAACAAGGAAGAACAATCGATGGATGATCAAGAGTACATAGGTAAATTAGAATTTGAAGGAATGGATACTATTTGGAAGTATAATGCTGAAAATGATATGAAGATTAAACTTTCATATTTATTATCAGTAAATAAAGGTAAAGCGAAATTAGTTTTAATTGATCCAACAGGAAAGGTAGAAACACTTATTGAGAATAAGGATAGCAACACTCAAAAGAATATAGAAACAATTATGATATCTCTAAAAAAGGGTAAAAATAGGATTAAGCTAGTTGCATCGAATAAAGCACAAATTGAACTTAAACTTAATGTAAATGTGGGTGATCTTAATAAGATTGGATTTGATAGATAAGCAAGTGAAGAAAGATTGGTATGCTAGTCAGTCAAGTTTTTGGGCTCATGAAAAACATATAGTGTTATCAGAAGTGTTTCATTATCCAGAAGAAAAAGTATTTCTAAATCAGGATATTGTTATCTTAGAGTCTGATAACTTTAAAGTTTATAGATCCTATGATCATTATTACTCTGAAGAGGAACTTATACATTTATTAGATAAAAATAAATTTAAAAATTATCATTTCTTTTATGATATTATAGAGGACAATAACTTTGTATCAGATAATGTAGTTTTTACAGTTACACAAAAATAGCTAGATAAGTTTTATAAAAACCTCAGCATAACATATGGCTAACCGTATCATAAGTAACATAGAGTTTTTATCCTGAATTACTAATTGTTTAGTTTACAATAATAAAATCCTCGAGAATAATATCAAGGATTTTATTTTTTACTTAAGTAGAGGATAGAATTACTAAAAATGATCATTTTATAATAAATGGTCATTTTTTTATGTGAAAATAGAATTAGAAGTCAAATAAAAGAAAATAAAGTATAACAAAGTTCAATAAAATACAATAAATTGCTTGACTAATATAAAAAGAATTATTATAATTTGATCATAAACTAATTTTGGAAGGGTGGATTTTTATGGAGAATCAATTCTATACAATAGATAAAGTTGCAGAAATATTAGGTATGCATCATAAAACTATAAGAAAATTTATAAGAGAAGGTAAACTTGGAGCAAACAAAGTTGGAAAGCAATGGAGAATTTCAGTACATGATTTAAGTGTTTTTATGGAAAGAAATAGCGTTAATATTAATGATAAAAAAATAAGTAAAGAATCAAATATTGACTTTCATACTAATGAAGAAGTGGGAGATATTATAAAGAAAAAGATAAATGTATCAACCGTTGTAGATATTAATAATGTAGATAAGGATGAATATTTTAGGATTTCAAATACTCTTATAGCTATAATGAATTGTAAAGACCCTAAAATGGGAAAATCAACAATTAATATGAAATATGATGATAAAGAAAACAGATTAAGAGTAATGTTATGGGGCGGGATAAAGTTTATAGAAGATATGTTAAGTTCAATTTCATTACTTTTAGAACAAAATGATTTACAAGGGGAGAAACACGATGAATTATAGAGTAGTAAAAAAGGACAACAAAAAATATATTAACTATACTTCTTGTGAGACAAAAATTTGTTCAGAACAAGATGTATTAGATCTTATTTCCATTTGTTTTGAAAATAATTCAGATATATTAATACTTCATGTTGAAACAGTATCTGAAGATTTCTTTAATCTTAAAACAAGATTAGCAGGAACGATGTTACAAAAATTTATGAATTATAATATAAAATTAGCCATTATTTTAGACAATGAAGAAAAATTTAATGATAGATTTAAAGAAATGATTATTGAAGCTAATAAAGGAAATCATTTCAGAATATTTAAAAATATTTCAGAAGCTGAAAGTTGGATTTTAAGTTTATGATACTAAAGAGGAAAATAAAACGAAAATGAATATTGCATTTGAAACTCAGGAAGGAAAAAATGATGTTATAAAACATTATGATTTATTTATCGAAAAGTGAATGATCACCATTGTTTATAAGTACTATTATAAATATATATTTATAATAATGAATCTCCTATCTATTAGAATCATAGATAGGAGATTCTTATATTTTTTAGGAGAATAATATGATAGAATTTAGCTATTTAAGGGAAAAATAAAAAATGAATATTCTACTTAAAGGGTATAAGAATTAATTAAGGGTATTTGATTCAAATACATCAAAAGTAGATTGAAGTATTAATATGATGGCGGACATGAACTTAAATTTGATGAAGGCATAAAAATTTATATAGGCATCTACATGCAGATATATCATTAAAATGTTAACTTATAAGACATAATTAATCGATAAAATTAACTAATTTACATTATAAAAATACTTATTTTGATATAATAGATAAAGTATACTTTAAGTCAACAATATTCAGAATGGATATAGATATTAATGCACCTACATTAACGTTACATTAACAGATTCGGTTATTAGTTCAGATTTTCGTATATCTTATTTTGAATATAGATTGAACAAGACATCAGCACAAAGATGTTTATATACTAGGAAATAATGGAGGACAATTTATGAAACTAATGTGGAATTATATTAAAAGATATAAGAGGTATCTTGTATTAAGTGTCTTTTGTGCCTTTGGGTTTGCACTTATAGAGCTTGGACTTCCTACACTATTAGCTATGATGATAGATAAGGGAGTAGCAGTAAAAGACTTTGAAGTAGTAAAAAAAATAGGCCTTTGGATGATAGGAATATGTAGTGTTGGTCTTATTGGATTATTAAGCTTAGCATATTCTGTAAGTAGAATGACAACATTTATAATGAGAGATCTTAGAAGAGATATTTTTAGAAAAATTCAAGGTTACTCTCATTTAGAATATGGAAAGTTTGGAGCAGCATCTTTAAATACTCGTACAATGAACGACGTCTATAAGATAATGACATTTCTACAAACGATTTTAAGAATAGGAATTATAGCACCATTAATGTTTATTAGCAGTTTTATTATGATTATCAAGACAAGTCCATTTTTATCATGGGGACTATTTATCGCCATTCCGATTATAATTGTTGGAGTTATTTTTATTGGTAAAAATGCACAACCTTTGTCTACTAATCAGCAGCTAGGACTAGATGGCATCAATATGATATTTAAAGAGAATCTAACAGGGTTACGTGTTATTCGCGCATTTGGTAATGAGTCTTTTCAAGAAGAGAGATTTAAGGAAGTTAACAATAATTATACAAAAACTTCTAGGAAACTTTTTAAACTAATGGGAATTGCGCAACCAGGATTTTCATTTATCTTTAATATAATTTTTGCTTTTATCATTTGGTTTGGAGCTAAATTAGTGGGATCAGGTGATTTACTAGTGGGTAACCTAGTGGCATTTATTGAGTATATATTCCATGCAATGTTTTCTGCTATGTTATTTGCTAATGTATTTATGATGTATCCACTTGCTGCAGTTTCTGCAAATCGTATTCAGGAGATTTTAGATTCTAATTCAGAAATACATCATAGAGAAAATGGAATAGCAAAGACAGAAACAAAAGGAGTAATAGAGTTTCAAGATGTAACATTTGCCTATCCAGGAGAGAGTGAAGAACCTGTAATTAAGAATGTGTCATTTACTGCAAAGCCTGGAGAAACTGTAGCTTTTATTGGTAGTACAGGTAGTGGTAAATCAACTCTTATTCAATTAATTCCTCGTTTCTATGACGTAACTAGAGGTAGAATCTTAATTGATGGAGTTGATGTTAAAGACTATGATATTAAAATATTAAGACAAAAAATTGGATATGTTCCACAGAAGGCTTTACTTTTTACTGGAACTATTGAAGATAATCTTCGTTATGGAAAACATAACTTAACTCTTGAAGAGCTAAAAGATGCAGTTAGAGTTGCACAAGCAGAAGATTTTATTAATCAAAAACCAGATGGATTTGAAACGTTCTTATCTGAAGGTGGAAGTAATTTGTCAGGTGGACAAAAACAGAGACTAGCTATAGCTAGAGCTATTGTTAGAAAACCTGAGATTTATATATTTGATGATTCTTTCTCAGCACTTGATTATCGAACAGACTTAAAATTACGTACTGCCTTGAAAGAAAAAACAAAGGATTCAACTGTATTAATTGTTGCTCAAAGAGTTGGAACAATTAAAAATGCAGATAAGATTATTGTTTTAAACGAAGGGGAAGTTGTGGCACAAGGAACTCATAAAGAATTGTTGAAAACAAGTAATATTTATTATGATATTGCTTCTTCTCAACTTTCTAAGGAGGAATTGATGAAGGATGAAGAATAATATTCAGGCTTTAAAACGCTTATATACTTACATTAAAGCATATAGATTATATTTTATTTTAGCTTTATTTATGACTGTAATTGCCACTATAACTAATGCGACTATTCCATTTGTAATTGGTCTTGCAGTTACAGAAATGGCTAATAATGTAGCCGATATTATAAAAGGGATAGAAGGAGCTGCGATTAATTATAAATATATTGGAGGAGTTTTAGCTACCTTTATAAGTATAGGTCTTATATCACAGATAACACAATATTTATCTATTTCATTTATGACTAATGTTGTGCAAGGTTCAATGAGAAACTTACGTAAAGATATTACTGAGAAAATCAATAAATTACCTGTTTCTTATTTTGATAGTAGAAAACAAGGCGATATTTTAAGTATTGTTACTAATGATGTAGATGCAATTTCAAATGCTCTTCAGCAAAGTGTGATTCAGATTTTTACAGCAATACTTGGTATCATATTTGCAGTTGCAATGATGATGTATATATCTGTTCCAATGGCATTAATTGCATTATTAATTATACCCCTATCTCTTATTGTGTCTAAATTTATTATTAAAAAATCTCAAAAATATTTTGTGAATCAACAAAACACATTAGGAGATCTTAATGGATATATTGGAGAAGCTTATAGTGGTTTTGATGTTATAAAACTATATGGCAAAGAAGAAGATACAATTAGAGAATTTGAAAGTATAAATGATCGTTTAACACAAAATAGCTTTAAAGCATTCTTTGTATCTGGACTTATGATGCCTCTAGTTGGGCTTATTTCAAATCTTGGATATATAACTATGGCAGTACTTGGTGGCTATTATGCTATTTTAGGTGCTTTAACTGTAGGAAATATGCAGGCATTTATCCAGTATATTTGGCAGATAAATCAGCCTATTTCTCAAATGACACAGTTATCTAATGTAATACAAACTGCAAGTGCAGCTACAATAAGAATATTTAGTATTTTAGATGAAAAGGAAGAATTAGCAGAGATTAATACTGCAAAATTACCAAGCAAAATAGAAGGAAATGTTACATTTGAAAATGTATCCTTTGGATATAATAAAAATGAACCTTTAATTAAAAATTTAAATTTTAGTATAAAAAAAGGAGATAAGGTTGCTATTGTTGGACCTACTGGTGCAGGAAAAACTACACTGATAAATTTATTAATGAGGTTTTATGATATAGATAGTGGTTCTATTAAGATTGATGGTATAGATACTAAAGATATGAAGCGTTCAGATGTACGATCAATTTTTGGAATGGTATTACAAGATGCATGGCTTTATAGTTCAAGTATTAAGGATAATATTGCCTTTGGTAATTTAGATGCATCAGAATCCGAAATAATAAATGCTGCTAAAACAGCAAATGTAGATCATTTTATAAGGACACTTCCAGATGGATATGATACAGAGTTAAATGAAGGTACTTCTAATATATCTCTAGGGCAAAAACAACTATTAACAATTGCACGTGCACTTATCTCTAATCCTAAAATTTTAATTTTAGATGAAGCAACTAGTTCAGTAGATACTCGTTTAGAACTTCTTATACAGAAAGCAATGGATGCTATAATGAAGGGAAGAACAAGTTTTGTTATTGCACACAGACTTTCAACTATTAGAGATGCAGATATAATTTTAGTGATGAATAAAGGAAGTATTATTGAACAAGGAAGTCATGATGAATTAATTGAGAAAAAAGGATTTTATGAAAAGCTATATAATAGTCAATTTGCTAATAGCTAAATATAATCTTGTTTAGTAATAAGATAGAGGGATAGGTATGTACTTCTATTATTACCTATGTAAATATATTGATGAAGTCATGAATTATATTAGTTCAAAACCAAAGCCTTCATCCCTCTATATATTTAGTAGAAATGATAAACCTATTGATTATATATTAAATCATATAGAGTCTTGAGATATATCAATAAATGATGTAGTGATTCATGTAGGAAATACTAATCTATTTTTTGATAGTCTTAATAATAATAGTGTTAGAGAATGTTACAAATATCAATATTATATTTATCATTTAAAAACTTAATTAAAAGTATGATTGAGAAATTTATAAAATATTTTTAGTAGGTTAATGTGAAAAAGTAACATATGGAAAGGAAAACTATACATTACATAGATTAAGTGGATTCAATATAACATATATTTATTCTAAGGGGTCTTCAGACGTTGAAGTATCAAAACTATCCTCTAAATATTCAGCCCCAAACTTATGCATCATTTCCAGAATAGGAACTATTCTTTTACCCAATTCTGTCAATCCATATTCAACCTTTGGTGGAACAACCGGAAAAACCTTTCTATATATAAGTTTATCTTCTTCTAAACTTCTTAACTGTTGCGTAACCATTTTTTGGGTAACATTTGGAAGTTTTTTCTTTATTTCAGTAAATCGAAGTTTCTTGTAACTTAAATACCATAAAATTAGTATTTTCCATTTTCCTGAAAGTATTTTTTGCACTAAAGTCATAGGACATACATCATACTTAAGGCAGTGCTCTTTCATATAGCATTCCTCGTGTCTTTTCATATCCTCTGTCATATAGATCACCTCGTCAATAGTATAGTATCTTTTTGGGTACTATGCAACAAAAAAGTACCTAATTGCTAAAAGTATATTTAAGAGTTACTATCATAATATAAGGAAAAGTTAATTTCTTATAAAAAATATTACTTTCTATAATAGTGTAAGAATGATAACAGTATTTTACAAATGCCATCCTAAGCATATATTAACAATCTTAAATCTCAAATTTCTCACTTAGTTTTTTCAATTAATGATAATAAATGTTCTAAATTAAACATCTGCAATTTAATATACGTAAAAATGCACTATTATAGTTACTACAAAGAATAAAACTGATGTTGACAAAAAAATATTATTAAATAAGGAGATGTAAAAAATGAGTAAAGTACTTTATATCAAAGCGAATGCAAAACCTGAAGGGGTTTCAAGAACTTTTAGAGTTTCTGACAGTTTCGTTGAATCATATAAAGAAAGCCATCCTGATGATGAAGTTATAACCTTAGATTTATACAAAGAAAATATAGGGTTCCTAACAGAGGATGATATTGCTCTTCATAATGTTGAGTTTGGTGAAGGTAAAGATCACCCAGTACTGAAATATGCATATCAATTTCTTGAAGCAGATAAATTTATAATCTCAGCTCCTTTCTGGAATTTAAGCTTTCCTGCAATACTTAAAGCCTATCTTGACTATGTAAGCGTAAGTGGTATTACATTCAAATATACATCACAGGGACCAGTTGGACTATGCCAAGGTAAAAAAGTTATACATTTTGTTACAAGGGGAGGAGCCTATTCACATGAACCCCTATCAGCTTTTGAACTAGGTGATAGATACTTAAGAACACTTCTTGGATTTCTTGGAATAACAGATTTTACTACTGTTGCATTAGAAAATATGGATAGAAGTGACACAAATATTGAATTAGTTGTAACAGATGCAATTAAAGATGCAAGAGAAGAAGCTAAAAACTTCTAATTTTTTAAAATAATTTTAAGGGTGCCAGTCTTATGTCAATTAACACTTTACAATAAGATTGGCACCTTATTAATAAATTTAGAAAAGTAAGCTTCTAAGAATTATAAAGGTATTAGGTTTTATAGAAAAGGTAAGAAAGCTTAGTAGGAATAAACTAACTTATAATGCTCAATTAATTGTATAAGACATAGGAAAGGGGTATTAATATGGATTATTTAAATAACTTAGAAAATAACTTGAAAGAAATTTGTAATGAATGCTGCCATAAAGGAACAGAAAAATGCAGTTATAGAGAGTGTAACATTGGATTTGCTGATTATGTTGTTCAAAATATTAAAAATAAGTCTGTATATTTCATAGCTGATGGAGAAAGTTTAATTCCCAAAAGTGATTTTAAATATTATGATGAAAAAGCAATTGCTAGCGGAATAGCTAATATATGTAGATTATGCAAGGAATGTAATGAAAAACATAATGAAGACTGTATTATAGCTTTGACAAGAAGAACTTTAGAATATACACAATTGAAAAATAAAATAGCATATCCAGGAAATGTAATTCTTTACTTGATGAATGTATCTAAGGAAAGACCAGAATTCTCAGAGTTAATAAAACAAGAATATGTGAGAATAGGATAACTTTACATATAAAATGATGAAGCATATCATGAAGAAGATTAAGCAAATTATTGTCCTCATGGATAATCAAGTCCGCTAAATTCTGACGAGATATATCAAATTTAAAATTGATAAACTGTTGCTCTTGCCTATATAATAGAACTGATTCTGAATATTTACTATTATGTTAATTCGTTTTCTTTCATGATAAATCGGAAATTAAAGAAACAGTAGGTGGTTAATTTGTCTAAAATACCTGAGCATTTAATAGAAAAAGTTAAAGCAATACCATCAAAACCTGGTATCTATCAGATGAAGGATATGTATGGATATGTTATGTATATTGGCAAGAGTAAGACACTTCAGTCAAGAGTAAAGTCTTATTTTTATACTGATCATAAACAGAATAAGATAGAGAGAATGGTATTTCATATACACGATATTGATGTGATTGTTACGGATACACATTTAGAAGCACAGATCCTTGAATGTGCACTTATAAAGAAAATGAAGCCTATATATAATAGTCAGATGAAAAATGATAACAAATATGTATATCTAAAAATAGAAAGTAATCATAGACTTAAACCTTTATCAATAGTTCACAAGAGAGAAAATGAACATTGTATTGGACCTTATAGAAGTAAAAGTAAACTGATAAAGATAATTGAGTTTTTTCAAAATATATATCCAATAACGAAATGTGATAATTTATATAAATTCACATACAAAGTTTTGCCAGAGTCTTTAGATAGAGAGGACTTTGAAAAAAATAAGGAATGTTTAGAAGAAATACTATACAAAGAAGAATGTATGAAGACATTTTTATCTCAAATCTCAGAAAAGATGGATATAGCTGCTTCAAAGTTTCAATTTGAGACTGCTTCTGCTTATAGAGATATATTAGAAAATATAAAGTATCTACATGATAACTATCTAAATCAGATAAAGACATTAGAATATAGAAAGATTTTAATGGGAGAGCAAATAGATGATGGATATAAAGTTTTCTATATTTCAAATAATCGAATAGTATTAAAAAAGAAATACAAAGGGTTAACAAAAGACATTGTAGAAGATTTTTTAAAACAAGCTGATAAATTAGATAAACAAGTAAGTTACATTATGAATGAAAAAAGAGATTTAGACTTTAAAAAAATAATTTATACAGAAATTAAAGACGATGAATCTAAATCAATATTATATATTGATGATGACTACTGCATTGATCAATTTATAAACAAGCTAATAAAAAGTAAGTAGGATTTTAGCATTTTGTTTATTATAATCTTTAAAGCTTAAAAAGATATAACTAACCTCCTTTTAAATAAATTGTTTTTGACATGAATAGCGGATGTACATTCATATAGTATTACAGACGGAAATAAATTTCTTACTGTCATTAATCTTTTTATTTATTTACAATGGGAGGTTGTATATGAAAAACGGATGGGATCTTCTTCTAATCCTTCAAATAGGAACTGGTCTGTTTTGGATTATGACATACATACTTATTATTAAACTTGGATTTCGAGATAAAACATATGGTATGCCAATGGTAGCAATCTGTGCAAATATATCTTGGGAATTCATCTTTTCATTTATTTATCCTAGCAGCTATCCACAAAATATAATTAATATTGTTTGGTTTGTGCTAGATGTTATTATTATGCTTCAATACTTAATTTATGGTCTAAGGGAATTGAAGAAATACACCCAAGTAAAGGGGTTCTATTCATATTTTTTCATAACTTTATGTATAAGTTTTCTAATTATTATTGCTATAACAGTTGAATTTAACGATTTTGAAGGAAAATATGCTGCTTTTTCACAAAATCTAATGATGTCTGGATTATTTATCGCATTATTATCTAGAAGAGGCAATCTGAGGGGTCAATCTATATACATAGCAATTTTTAAAATGATCGGTAGCTTATTTGCTGCTATTGCTTTCTTTATGTACTTTAGATCATATTTAATCACGATAGTTTCTATAGCTACGTTGATTTATGATTGGATTTATGTAGTTCTTGTATGTAAATTGCATAATAAAAGGACTAAAAAAGTGATAAATTATTCGATCTAATTATAATAAACTTAGAAATGTCATCTTTTGCTTTAAAATTAAAAAAGACCTTTTACTGTTTCAAATCTATACTAAATAATTTCTAGAATGATCAATAGCCTATTTATTGCTATTGATTTTTTTACATTTTAGATTCCACTTAACTATAATTATCTTTATAGCTATTACTTATGATCAGAGTTATACGTTTTTGTGTGCAAACTTTAATACTAAATTACTATAATTAAGCTAGTATTTCTGTAAAAAGTTATTCTAATTTATTAGAAGAAGATATATTTTCTAATCCCCACTTACACATCTCATTTAAAATAGGCATGAGACTTTTACCTTTTTCACTTAAGGAATATTCAACCTTAGGAGGTATCTGGGAAAATTGTTTTCTAATTATGATATCGTCACGCTCTAGTTCTTTAAGTTGAGCACTTAACATTTTGTGAGTAATCAAGCAGATATTTCGTTTGATTTCACTATAGCGAAGCTTTTGACCACATGCTAACTCATACATTATCTTCATCTTCCATTTACCTCCGATAATATCAAGAGTGTATTCAAAAGGGGCCTTTTTACTAGGACATAAATTTTTCATCTTATATCACTCTCCTAATGGTAAGTATATTACAAATAAGTGCATACTTCCTTCATTTGTACAGGACAATTATAATAAAAGTTGTAAGTATTATCAATAAATCATATACGGATAAGGGGGAAATGATTGTGGTAAGTAGTATGAATCCAATCAAAATAAAAAATGTGACCTTTAAAAATAGAGTAGTTATGGCTCCGATGGTACGTTTCGGATTGTCAGCGGAAAATGGTATAATGGGTCAAAAGTTAGTTGATCACTATAAGAAAAGAGCTAATACTGGTATCGGACTTATGATTACTCAAGCTCTTTCAGTGAATGAAGGGAAAGATTTCGCTGGAGGTGCAGGGGCGTATAGTGAGGATCATATTAGTTACTTGGCAGATATAAGAAAAACTTGTCATGACAGTGGTACAAGACTTTTTGCTCAATTAATTTATCCAGGTTTTGCTTATTATGATGATAATTCATATGATATTAATAAAATATCTAAACATGATTTAATTAAAATAAGAGATGGGTTTATTCGTGGTGCAGAAATATGTAAAAAAGCAGGACTCGATGGGATAGAAATGCATGGTGCTCATAGTTTTTTCCTAAATATGATGTCATCACCTATTTCTAATCATCGTATAGATAAATATGGTGGAGATATTAATGAAAGACTACTTTTAGTAAAGGAAATAGTAGAAGGAATTAGAAGCTTCGCTGATGATGACTTTATAATATCATACAGAATGGGGTGGAATGATAGACTTGATACTGATATTGAAATGGCTAAAGTTCTTGAAAAACTAGGTATAGAACTACTTCATATTTCTTCTGGTATTCCAAAAGACAGAAGAGTTGAAGTGCCTGAAAACTTTCCATTTAATAATATTGTTTATACTGGTACCCAAGTTAAAAAGCATGTTAATGTTCCTGTCATTGTAGTTAATGATATTAGAACACTTAACAGAGGAAATTATCTACTTGAACATGATATGTGTGACTTTATAGCATATGGTAAGCCATTTCTTGCAGATGAAAAGTTTATGATTAAATCCTTAGTGGATGGGGATTATAAGGCTTGCTTAGGATGTAAACAATGTCAATGGTATATAAATGGCGAGAAATGTCCTGTGCAAATAAAAGCTCAAAACGGAAGATAATATAAAGTATTTTAATTTATTTATAGGTTACATTTGCAAGTATTCATAATTATAAAATAACCAATTTTATATCATTGAAACTTAACTGTAAGTTAAAATATTGATTGAAGGCTGTAATCAATAAACATTAAAATATATCACAAGATGTTTAGATTCAAGATAAACATGAACCGATTACATTGTATATGTAAAATAAATTGAATACTAATTTTAACCTTATGCTTCACTTCCACCATTGGAATCCACTAGAATCATATTGATGAAATATCTAATATGTTTTTTAAATAAGCATTTATTGACAATAATAAGATTAAACTATACTATATACTTAACTAAAATTTATGATTATATAAAAAGGAGATTTAAGGAGATGTGCACTACAGTTCTTAATTAAACTATTAAAAATAAATAGTGTGAAATGCTTAAAAAGTTCTGGAATAGGGCTTATTTAATCATGCATTTTAAGAACAATATCTTCTATTAAACTCTTTTATATAAAAATGAAATAACTACAAATGCACATATAAAAATATATATGCTTATTTATGTTACGATTAAAATAGGGATAAATATATATCGTGTGTTAAGTTTAATTTTAATATATTAAAAGACCTTTATAAAAATAAAATCCCCATGGATGATATTGTTCATCTTTGGGGATTTTTTATTTTTTTATGTAAGGAGGGATGGAGATGGTGTTAAAAGCTTAAGTATATAAAAAGATATATAAAGATAAAGTAATAATTGATATAGAGAAAATTCATATACATGATAATGAACGTACGAGTAATTTAGATATAACAAAATAAGTTGTTGTATAGAAAATGAATTAAAAAATATAAAGGAGATAGATATATGAATAAATTCGGCCCAAATCCAGATAGTATTTACCCTAATGAAAACATAAAGAGTATTTGTTATATAAAAAATGTTATAAAAAATCCTAATATTCAGGTTGGAGACTACACTTATTATGATGATATAAATGGAGCAGAAAAGTTCGAAGAACATGTTACTCATCATTATGAATTTATAGGTGATAAACTTATTATAGGAAAATTTTGTGCAATAGCAAAAGGAATAGAATTTGTTATGAATGGTGCAAATCATAGAATGAACTCTATAACTACATATCCTTTTAATATTATGGGGAGTGGATGGGAAAAAGCTGCACCTACTCTTGAAGATTTACCTATAAAAGGTGATACTGTAGTTGGTAATGATGTGTGGATTGGACAGAATGTTACAGTAATGCCTGGTGTTCATATTGGAGATGGTTCAATTATTGCTGCTAATTCTGTAGTAACAAAAGATGTTCCACCGTATCATATTGCTGGAGGTAATCCATGTAAAATTATAAAAAAGAGATTTGATGATGAATTGATTGATTATTTATTAAAATTAAAATGGTGGGATTGGTCTGAAGAAAAGATCTTTAAAAATCTTGAAGTACTTTGTAGCTCAGATTTAGATAAAATTAAGTCCATATAGATATTATGAAAGCTTGGACTTTTGAGATGTTGAGGTTATAAAAGATGGACTATATGTTGGTAATAGCGTGAAAAAAATAATATAAAAATTTAATTGAAAGGACTATAATTATGAAATTTGATGAATTATATGATATTGCAAAAAATACATTAAAACCTAGAAAACTTTCTAAAAACTCTTATGCTGGCTCTGTTGCAGCAGCTATTTTAAGTGAAAGTGGAAAAGTTTATACTGGAGTATGCATAGATACCCCTTGTTCTATGGGATTTTGTGCAGAACATGCAGCTATTGCAGCTATGATTACTGCTGGAGAAAATAAAATAACAAAAGTAATTGCGGTTTATGAGGATGGAACAATAATTCCACCCTGTGGAAGATGTAGAGAATTCATTTGTCAAATTCATGATGAAAACTATAAATGTGAAGTAATGATAAAAAAGGATGTAATACTTACTATCAGTGATTTGCTACCATATAGATGGGAGTAGAATTAGTTTGTAATCATATATACAAAAACATCAGAAAAAAGGAGGAAAGTAGTATGATGAAACTTATTATTAACACATAGCAAAGGCTACTGTGTTAAAAACATAATTAAGAAAATAGCCTTTGTTTAATCCTAAATAAGAAAAGTTAAAATTAGGAGGAACACAATGAGCTATATTAAAGCTAAAGATATATTTCCAAAAGAGATAATTGATTTAATCCATCAGTATGTAGATGGAGAATATATATATATTCCTAAAAAACAGGATAATAAAAAGAAATGGGGAGAAACAACTAATACAAGAAAAGAAATTGAAACTAGAAATAGAAATATTTATGAAGAGTATAATAGGGGTATGGATAAAGAGTATATTGCTAACAAGTATTTTTTATCAAGGAAAAGCATAGACAGAATTATTTTACAGCACAAAAGAAAATAATTAATTTAATGAGTCATAAACTAGTTTTATATAGTTTATGGCTCATTTTTATTTGGTAAAAGTTATTAAGGTTGTTATATAAAAAATACTAAGATAAGGTATAACAAGATAATGTAAATATAATAAAGGAGAAACTAAAAATGAGTGAAACCTTATTAATTAATGATAAAAAATATATTTATAGGTGTAATTACAAAGATGACAGTACATTAAGAAATAGTTTTAATAGATTAACAGAAAAAACTTATGGTTTTAATTTTAAACAATGGTATGAGAATGGTTATTGGGGAGATAAATATATACCATATTCTTTGTTAGACGGAGATAACGTAGTATCAAATGTTTCAGTAAATATCATAGATTTTTTGATTTTAGGAGAACAAAAGAGAGATGTATTTGCAATAAAAGAAGTAAAATTAGATAAAATTATTAACGCAATGATGAATGAGAAAACTAAGAAAGTAGTTTTAGGATTTACTCCAAATAATATTTCTTCTTATGAAAAAAGCCTGGTGAATGAGGAGGATACTACTCTTTTTATCAAGATAGGAAAAGATAATCCATTTAAAATAAGAGACTTAATGTTCCCAGTATTGTCTCATGCATAATGATAAATAAGAGAGTTGAAGATTCTATATTGATGCAAAATAGATGTATTGAAAAAATTCCAAATTTATGTATAATATAAATAGACTTAAATATAAACATGAAAAGAATATAAATGTAAAGGTGTTGTAAATATGCGCAAAGGGATAGTTTTTAACTAAACCAACTGAATAAGGATTATTTTTAGAAAGTACGTCAAAAAAATCTTAAATTATTTAAGGTTTATTCATGGTAGAATTAATTTTAAAAATATTGATTGTTACCATGTTTATTTGTGTGCTTCTAAAATAATCATTATTATAATGAGCATGTTACACCTTATTTGCATAATAGGAAATCCGTGTTCTAAACACGGTATTTTTATGCCTATTTTTGCTACATTTATAGATATGAGATAAGATTTTAATTTATATAACTTAGTAATAAGTTGTACTAATTAAAGTCCTATATTTCATGTTTATATTTTAGGTCATATATAATTATAAAAATTATAAGGCCGTAAGTGAACTTGTGTTCATTTACGGCCTTTTTTATTTGGGGGGATTATGATGATGGTTAATACATTTAAAATATCTATATTACAAAGTACAAACAAACTTTTTCATAATATAAGGACGGTGAATAATTAATGGTTAAAAAACTTTCAGCATATAAAATTTATTTATTATTTTCAGCTATTACAGCAATGTGTTTTTCATTGGTGGTTACAGTTATGATAGTGTACCACATTGAAAAGGTTCATTTAAATCCACTTCAGCTTATACTTGTTGGAACTACATTGGAAACAGCATGCTTTCTATTTGAAATTCCCACAGGCATAGTTGCAGATGTATATAGCCGTAAATTGTCTATTATTATTGGTGCAGTTTTGACAGGGTTAGGATTTATTTTAGAAGGTTCTATATCTAGTTTTGCTTTTATACTTGTGTCACAGATAGTATGGGGACTAGGTTCTACCTTTGTTAGCGGATCTGTTGAGGCGTGGATTGCAGAAGAAGAAAAAACTAAAGATTTAGATCAAATATATATAAGAGGAGCACAAGCGGGACAAATCGGCACAGTTATAGGAATAATACTAAGCACTATAATAGGTAATTTATCTGTTAGACTGCCTATTATATTAAGCGGATGTTTATTTATAGTTTTTGCATTATTTTTAGCACTGTATATGCCAGAAAACAATTTTAAGCCATCTGCTCCTAAAGATTTAAATACTTTTAAAAAGATGGGATATACCTTTAAATCTGGTTTTAAATTTATAAAAAGTAAATCTATAATAATGATTTTACTTTCTGTAACTTTGTTTTATGGTTTATCCAGTGAAGGCTATGATAGACTTTCCAATGCACATTTCTTGCAGGATACTACACTTCCTAAGCTTGGGAATCTTCAGCCAGTGACTTGGTTTGGTATTTTCGGCATTGCAGGGATGATATTAAGTGCTATAGTAATGCAGTTTGTAGCAAAGAAGCTAGAGAAAAAGGACAAGATTCAAAGTGGAAAGATATTATTAGCTACAAATATATTCTATATATCCTTTATGTTAGTATTTGCCCTTACAAAGAACTTTAGTTTAATGCTAATAACTTATTTAGCAACAAATATGTTTAGAACTATAAATGAGCCCATATTTAATGCATGGTTAAATAGTCATATAGATGATAATGCAAGAGCTACTGTACTTTCTATAAATGGACAAATAAATGCTTTAGGTCAAATTTTAGGTGGACCAATTATAGGAATCATAGCTACAAAAATTTCTGTAAGTATTGGCATAGCATGTACTTCACTATTGGTAACACCAGTATTAGTACTATATATTATTTCTATAATAATAGATAAAAAGGATGCTAATAGGGTTAAAGTGGGGAATGATATATATGAAAACAATTAATATAGGGATTGTAGCTCACGTTGATGCTGGAAAAACAACTACAACTGAGAATCTTTTATATTACAGTGGAGCTATAAAAACGGTGGGTAAAGTTGATTTAGGAAATACACAAACAGATTCAATGGAACTTGAGCGTGAGAGAGGAATTACTATCAAATCATCAGCTATATCCTTTGTTTGGAATAATGTTAAAGTAAATATTATCGATACCCCAGGGCATGTAGATTTTGTTTCTGAAGTAGAACGATCTTTAAGTGTTTTAGATGGAGCAATATTAGTTGTATCAGCAGTAGAAGGAATTCAGTCACAAACAAGAATATTATTTAACACATTAAAGGCTTTAAAAATTCCAACAATAATTTTTATAAATAAGCTAGATAGAACTGGATCAGATTATAATAAAGTTTTTAAAGAAATAAAAAAGACTATGTGTAATAAAGTAGTTAGATTACAAAAGGTATATAATGAGGGAAGCAAAGATGTTCATTTAAATAATTTATCTGAAATAAACACAGTAAATGATGATATTATTGATGTTTTATCTGATTTAGATGATGTGTTTTTAGAGGAATATGTTAACGGAATAGAGCATGATAAAAAAGAAATACAAAAAAAGCTTTCATTTTATTCAAAAAAAGGGAGTTTATATACTGTACTTTGTGGATCTGCATCAATTGGTATTGGCGTTGAGAATTTATTAGATGGAATTTGCAGCTATCTACCACTTGCTAATGAGGATTGTAGCAGTGATTTATCTGGAATAGTGTTTAAAATTGAAAGAACAAGTACAAATGAAAAGAAAGTTTATGTAAGGCTATTTGGCGGTAAAATATCTGTAAGAGATAAAATAAAAGTACCTAATAAGGATATAGTAGAAAAAGTGAAGAAAATTAATGTGCCGGAAAATGGTAAGTTTATTGAAGCATCAAGTATAGAAGCGGGTGATATTGGTATTTTGTATGGCCTTACAAATTTTCAGATTGGAGATGTTATTGGAGCTTCAAATGATAGAATAAAAAATATATCTATAACTAAACCAACATTAAAAACTACTATCTCTGCTGTTAACAAAGAAGAAAATGGAGACTTATTTAAGGCTTTAATATCTCTTACAGAAGAAGACCCAATGTTAGAATTAGGTATGAATGACAGTGATAAAGAAATTTATGTTAATTTATTTGGCGAGGTTCAAATGGAAATACTAAGTTCTATATTAGATGAATTCTATGGAATAAAAGTAGAATTTTCAAATATCCAGACCATTTATAAAGAGACTCCTAAAAGTGTTGGTACATCAGTAATGTACATGCAGGAAGGATTAAACCTTTTCTGGGCAACGGTAGGTTTAAAAATAGAGCCTGCCAAAAGAGGTGAAGGACTTAAATATATCTCAAATGTTTCAGTAGGATCATTACCAAAATCTTTTCAAAACGCAATCGAAGAAGCAGTTATTAAGACAAGTAAACAAGGACTATTTGGTTGGGAAGTTACTGACATGAAAGTTACACTTACTTGTGGTGAATTTTCTAGTCCAGTTAGCACTCCAGCTGATTTTAGAGATGTAACTCCTATGGTGTTTATGGAGGCGTTATATGAAGCTAAAACTGACTTGCTAGAACCTTTACATGAATTTGAACTCAGGATTCCCCAAAAGGTTTTGAGTAAAGCCATTTGGGATTTAGAAGTTATGAGAGCTACCTTTGATAATCCGATTATTGTTGAAGATGAATTTTTAATAAAAGGTCTAATTCCTGTAGAAAATTCAAAAGACTACAAGCTAAAAATAGCTTCATATACAGAAGGTAAGGGAATGTTTTTAACAAAATTTTTTGGATACAAGGAGGTTCCCTTTGAATTAGCTAAAACTCGTCAAAAAACAACCTACGATCCTTTGAATAAAAAAGAGTATTTACTTCATAAGTTAAATGCAATCAGAGACTAATTACAATAGAACGCTTAAGGTAGAGATAGAAGTATTTTGTGACTTTAAACTATTTAATGCAAATTATATCTCTGTGTTATTTCTTACTATGTATAGAGTATTTAGTCAATACATTTTATTTATATCTGAAAAGATATATAATATGAGCTATAAGAGACATCAGACTTAGATGTCTTTTGTAGTTTATACATCTTTTTACTTTAATAAAAATAAGAAGCTTGAAAATAAAAATATAAAGTAGAGAATAGGAAGAAGTATAGTCGAAGGATTGGGAGGTAATACGAATGGAACAACTACTTTCATTTCTTCAAAACGAATTGAGTCATTTTGTTCAAGCAATAGCTGAAGTATTAAAAGTGGACGTGCAGATTATAGATTCTCAATATAATCGTGTTGCAGGAACAGGATATTGGAAGAACAAAGTAAATAAGAGTATAAAAGATCATGCTTATATTACTAAGAGAGTCTTTGAGACAGGAAAAAATGCAGTTATTCATAATCCTAGAGAGAATTTAATATGCAATGATTGCAATAAGAAAGATTATTGTACAGAAACAATGGAAATTTCAATACCTATAAGGCTTAGGGAAAGAATTATTGGTACTATAGAATGTGTATGTATCAATGAAGAACAGAAAGAACATATAGTAAATAACGAAACCACATATATAGTATTCATTGAACAGATGGCAAAATTATTAGAATCAAGAGTAATTGAAGAAATGGAAAAGAGAAAGAAGTTAAAGGTCTTGAATTTATTAGATAATGTTTTAAATAAACTCAACGAAGGTGTTATAGTAATAGATAACCACTATAATATTGTGAACTCTAACAATTATGCAAAAAAAATACTAAAGATTGACACTAATTTAAGTAAGAAGATAAGCATTAAGGAAACTGAAAATATGATATTGAAACTTCAGGAATACAAGATTAAATATAATGATAATATATTTACGGTAGTTGGAGAAAGATATGATGTTAATTATGGTAATGAAGAAATTAATGAAGTAATTGTTTTTACGTCTAAAGAAACTCTTAAGGAACAATTTTTAGAGCTATCAGGTTCTAAGCATAATATTGGGATGGACAAGATTGTTGGGAATTCACACGTAGTAAAAGAATTAAAGAAAAAAATTAATACTATTGCTTTATCAGATTCAACAGTATTGATAACAGGTGAAAGTGGAACAGGAAAAGAGTTAGTGGCCAGAGCCCTTCATAATGAAAGTGATCGTGCTAACCAACCTTTTGTTGCTGTCAATTGTGCTGCTATACCTGATACATTATTGGAAAGTGAACTTTTTGGATACAGCAAAGGAGCATTTACAGGAGCTAACCCCAAGGGCAAAATCGGGAAAATAGAGTTGGCAGATGGAGGAACATTATTTTTAGATGAAATTGGTGATATGCCTTTATATATGCAGGCTAAAATTCTTAGGGTGCTTGAAGATAAAAGTATAGTTAAACTTGGAGATATTGAAGAGAAATTACTTGATATTAGAATTGTAGCAGCTACGAATAAAAACTTAGAAGAAATGATTAGAGAAAATGCATTTAGATCAGATTTGTATTACAGATTAAATGTTATTCCACTAAACATTAAGCCATTAAGAGAGCGAAAAGAAGATATCAAAACTTTGTTCTCTTATTTTCTAGAAAAGTATGGAATTATCTTCGATAAGAAAGTTACAGCTGTTTCTGAAGATATTTGGAAATACTTATGTGCATATGAGTGGCCAGGCAATATACGTGAGTTAGAAAATTCAGCAGAGTATGTCATGAATATGTTAAAAAGCAATGAAATCATTTCCATTAAACATCTACCTAATAGAATAATAATTAGCAAGAAATCTGAAACAGAGATAAAAACTACTTTAGACGATGTAGAACGACAATTAATTAAAGAATATTTAAATGTTTATGGCTTGAGTGTAGAAGGTAAGGAAAAAGTAGCTGATAAATTAGGCATTAGTATAGCTACTTTGTATAGAAAAATTAAAAAATATAATATATAGCACAGATAAATTATCAAAAATGATAAATTTATCAAAACTGATAATTTGTTCATTATAATGAAAAACATCTTTTGCAGGATATTTAATAAATAATAATTCTCAATAATGATAAAGTTTTAAAAATTAAAATGGACTTAACTTCTTTTAAAATAGCATGAAATGAGGTTTTATATGAAATCTATATGTTGGCATGATAATTGCATATTAATTATGACGTAGCTAATTTTATAATTAAAGGAGAGATAATATGTCAGTAAAAGAAGTATTATTATTGGGTAATGAAAATCTATATAGAGTATCTGAAGAAGTAAAATATGAAGAAATTGAAGATGTTAAGAATATTGTTGAAGATTTACATGATACTTTAATAGATTTTAGAAAAAAATATAAAGCTGGAAGAGCAATAGCTGCTCCTCAAATTGAGTATTATAAACGAATTATATACATGAACATCAATGGTCTCCAGAAAATATTTATTAACCCGAAATTAGAGTTTTTAGATGATGAAATGATAGAAGTATGGGATGATTGTATGTGTTTCCCAAACTTACTCGTAAAAGTAAAGAGGTATAATCGATGTAAGATATATTATAAAGATTTGGATTGGAAAGATCATGTAATGGAAGTAGAAGGAGATCTAGCTGAATTGATCCAACATGAATATGATCATTTAGATGGAGTGTTAGCTGTTTCAAGGGTCATAGATGATCATTCTTTTAAAATCAAAACAATGGAAACTAAATTACCAAGAAAAATTGGAATATTAGGTGGTATCAGTCATGAGTCAACTATAAAGTATTATGAGCTTATATTAAAGAAATATTATGAGCTTAGAGGAGATTATTATTATCCAGAAATAATTATATATAGTTTAGATTTTCAAAAATTCACTGATTTTGAGGATAATGGAGATAAAGAAGGTTATGTTAATTATATAATGGAAGGTATACATTCTCTAGAAAAGAGTGGGGCGGATTTTATTATCATGTCTGCTAATTCACCACATTCAGTATATGATGAAGTAAAGAATCTTACTGCATTGCCTATGATTAGCATTGTAGAAGCTGTTGGAGAAAGGGCAAAAGAAAAAGGGCTGAAAAAGATTTTGTTGTTGGGTATAAAGTACACAATGGAAAATGGTTTTTATGAAAATTATCTAAAACAGTTTGGGATAGATGTAATTATTCCATCTGAAGAGGAAAGGATATTGATTAATGATATTATTTTTGATGAGTTGACCATAGGTGTATTTCATAATAATAGTAAAGAAAAACTTATTAATATTATTAAAAAGTATGATGTAGATGGTGTGATTCTGGGATGTACAGAATTACCATTAATTATTAATGAGGATGATCTTGAAATAGAGGTTTTAAATACTGTAGAACTTCATGTGAATAAAGCGTTAATGTATTCTCTTCGAATGGAATAAGAGCATATAAAAGTTGAAACATTGATAAATCATTTAAAGCTAAAGCCACAAAATATATAGAAGTATTTTGTGGCTTTAAATTATTTGACGAAAATCATATCTCCATGAGTTATTTCTTTTAAAACTTTTGGAGTTAGTTTAAAGACTGCATGTGGTGTTCCGGCAGCAGCCCATATTTCTTCATATTGCATTAAATCTTCATCAATTATAGTGGTGACAGGAGTTTTATGTCCAATTGGAGGTATTCCTCCTATTACAAATCCTGTATGTTCAAGCACAAAATCTGCATCTGCTTTTTCTAGTTTTTCTCCTATATGGTTCTTAACTGTTTTTTCATTTACTCTATTTGTACCACTTGCTACAATTAATATAGGTTTTTGAGAAGTTTTCCCTTTAAAAATCAAAGACTTAGCTATTTGACCTATACTACAACCTATTGTGTTTGTTGCTTCTTGTGCAGTACGAGTAGAATCGGATAGTTCAACTACATTAAGTTCAAACCCAAATTCATTAAGTACTGATTGAACCTTTTTGGCGCTTTTACTTAAATTAGATGACATGATCTTTTTCCGTTGCCAAAACCTTATAAAACTCTATAAGTTTGTTTAATTCCCTGTTCAACCTATCCCATTTTGGTATAAACCTACTTTGGTTTGATATGATAGTCCAAGGGCTTAAATTCCGATACAACGCATCGTACATATACAAGTTTACTTTTTAGTGTAATATCTTGTATTTACTAAATTGGCTTGGTTCTCGCTAACTACTTACGCAAGTAGTTTTATTTATACACTAACACCCTCATGGTTCTACCCAATGGTTATATCACTTTCGCAATATACGGGATTCACAATAGCTAATAATATTGTATCATAAATTTAGTAATTAGTTCTTTATAAAAATTATATATTTTCTTATAAAGTTTATAAATGATTTCGCAACAGTTCACCTCCTCCTTATATTTGTATAGTTCTTATAATATTCTTAATTATGAAATAGTATAAAAAGGATAAAAATAGTATTGTATAATATATTATATATAAGTATGTTATAACATACAATATGTTGGAGGAAATAAGTATGAAAGATTTTACTTTAATTATAGGGAAAAATTTAAATAATATTAGAAAGCAGAAAAAATTAAGTCTTGATAAGGTGGCAGAACTTACCGGCGTTAGTAAAGCTATGCTAGCACAAATTGAAAAAGGTGCTTCTAATCCAACAGTGACAACTTTATGGAAAATCGCCACTGGGTTAAATGTTTCGTTTTCTTATTTTATGGAAGAAGAAGAAAGTGATATATTTTATATCTCACATCATGATATTAAACCTATAATAGAGGACGAAGAAAAGATGAAGGTGTACCCTCTTTTTCCATACGATAGTAAAAGAAGATTTGAAATATTTACTATAGAATTAGAACCAGGCTGTAATCACCAATCATCGCCACACAATGATGGTACAGAAGAATATATTATTGTTACAGAAGGGGAAATGGAGTTAGTTATAGAAAGCAATCATTATAAATTAGCATGTGGAGATGCTATTCGATATTTTGCAAATAAAGATCATTCATATAGAAATACTTCAGACAGAAAAGTAAGTTTTCAGCACATAATTTATTATTTTAAATAGTAGTGATTTAATAATAAAAGAAAGTTCAAGATTATACTCGTTAGATTTCAAATTTCTTTGTAATTAGTATATTACAAAAATGTGCATACTTTATTTATAGTTCACATTATAATTATGTATATATACGCTTTATAAAGTATTATAAAATTTAAGGAGATGTATAGCATGAATAATTTTTATGAAATTACTCCAGAGGAATTTGACAAAAGCCCTTTTAAAATTATAGGTGATGATTGGATGTTAGTTACAGCTAAAAAGGATGATAAGGTCAATACAATGACTGCATCTTGGGGTGGACTAGGTGTAATGTGGAAAAGAAATGTAGCTTACATAGTAGTTCGACCTCAACGTTTTACTAAGGAGTTTATTGATGAATCTGATACTTTTTCCCTTACTTTCTTTGATAAAAGTTTTAAAAAACAACTTGGATATCTTGGAACTGTTTCTGGAAGAGATGAGGATAAGATTTCAAAAAGTAATTTGTCAGTAATTTATTTTAACGATACACCTTATTTCAATGAAGCTAATTTAGCTATTATATGTAAAAAACTATATGCCCAAGAATATGATCCTAAATGTTTTATTGATAAAAGCATAGAGGAATTATATCCAGAAAAAGATTATCATACTTTATATATTGGGGAAGTAACAAAAATTCTTGTGAAAGAATAGTAAAAAACCAAGTATTAACCTATGTTAGCACTTGGTTTCTTTATGGTTAAACTAATACATTAATAGGAAACTTTAATGTGATTTATACATTTGTGCTTAGAAAATATTAGTTGCAAATACACCATATTATTTTATAGATTTCAAACATAAAGGAGGGTTAAAAATGAGTAAGAAACAAAGAATATTAAATGGAATTTTAATGGCGTTTTGCATGTCATTTGCTATGACTCTTATTAATTTAGGTATGAGTGATATATTTTTTAAAGCATGGATGAAAAGTTGGGTGATTGGATTAATTGTAACCTTGCCAATTTCATTTATATTTCCTCCAATCATAGGTAAATTAGTTATGAAAATAAAAATATAATAATTATTTTTATTGTTAAATATATTTTGCATAAAACGAGATTTTTAAGAACTCCTTTTAATTTTTAATGTCTTCAAGTATTTTTAAATTGCTCATATAGATTTATCAGTTAAAAAACTATTTTGAATACTTATTACACAAATATTTATTGAGACTAAAAATAAAGTGCATTAAGAAGTGATTGACAAAATTTATATATTATTAAATTTCAATTATATGGGCATTATATTAAATATCAAATTTATTTATATTAAAAGGAGAAATATTATGAAAGTTAGTGCAAGAAATCAAATTCCAGGAAGGATTTTTAAAATTAACGAAGGAGCAGTAAACGCAATTGTAGAAATTAAAGTATCTGAAGATATTATAATTTCCTCAACTATTTCTATGGAGTCTATAAAAGAGCTTAATCTTAAAGTAGGAAGTCGAGCTTACGCAGTTATAAAATCTACATCTGTTATGATTGGAATAGAATAATAATCATTTCGTAAAAAAATGCCCTAGAAGGGCATTTTTATGCTTTTAAAAATACAGTGATAAATTTCATAAACAAGATTTTTTTACTTAGATTATTAATAGATATTAATTTATTTAGCAAATCTTACTCCCATTTCAAAGGCTTTTTTGCAGTCCTTTGGAAATTCTTCATCTCGTCTCTTTACTTTCTTTTTTTCATCAAATGCTGTTGAAACATATTTAGAATAGTCATCAAATTGATAAGTATCAGTAACAATTAATGTTTCTGATGATCCAAAAATATTTCTCATAAAATTTTCTGTAGTATTAAAATTTTGTCTGTAGCCAGCTTTATCTATATAATCATCAGTAATATTCATTGTATATATAAATCCTGTTGATATTTTCTTTTTAAAAAGAGATGGATAATTTTCCTCATATACAGTATAAGGGAACATCAAACGTTCCATAAAGGACCTAATTGCTCCTGTTGTATCACCAAAATAAATAGGAGAACCAAAAATAAGAGCGTCAACTTCCTTAATTTTGTTGAGAATTGATGTTAGATCATCATTCATTGCACACTTTCCATAACTTTTACCACCTATTCTTTTACAAGCAAAACAACTAATACAACCTTTGTAGTTAAGATCGTAAAGATTGATAAGTTCTGTTTCTGCACCTAGTGATGCTGCTCCTTCAAGTGATTTTTTCAAAAGAGTTGCGGTATTTCCATTTTTTCTTGGACTTCCGTTAATTGCTATTACCTTCATGAACTATATCCCCCCATTTATATAATGTAATTGACTTTACATTACAGAGTATATATTATTATAAAAAAAGAGTTAAGTATGCACTTATTTGTTATATACTAACTTAAAGGTAAGTAAAGGGGTATTCTATGAAAAGTTTTGATAGTAAATATGGAAGATGTCCTATGTATTATACTATATCTGTCCTTGAAGGAAAGTGGAAATGGATTATATTATGGGAAATATATAAGGCTGAAGTAATAAGATATAATAAATTAAAAGATACACTACAACCAATTGCGCATAAGACATTAAGTCAACAACTAAAAGAATTGGAAAGTAGTAAACTAATACATAGAGAACAGTATAATGAAATTCCACCTAAAATTGAATATTCACTGACTGAAGAAGGAAGGACACTGATACCAATATTAAATCTCATGTATCAATGGGGAGAAAAACATATGATTAGATAAGTTATTTCTAGTCTATACAAACTATATATTTTATGATAATATACTTCTATAATAGAAATAAAAAGTATTTTTAGTGAGAAAGATAAAGTTTATTGATACTATGAAGACTTTTGAAGATGTTTATGAAAAATATGAAAAAAGTAAGAATGAATATTTTTAATGATGACTATAAGAAGCTAAAGTATGACAAAACAAGAACAATATATGCTATATGATATTCGTAAGAAAAATACATAAAACAAATTTCAGAATAGCCTGTAAAGAGATACTATTATTAAAGAAATCTTTTAATAAAAATTAGCTTAAAATTTTAATTTTTTCAACAATATAGCTCTATTATAGAAATATATTGTTGAAAAATAAGATATTGATCAATAACAATAAAGAAGTATAAAAGATTGGGAGGATGTTTATGAGTAAATTAATATTTAGAGAATTTAAGATGACAGATTTTAAAGACTTATGCAACTTAATAGATAGCACTTGGAATCTTAATAGATTTATAGGAAATTCTGAAGATACAGAACTTGCTACAGAGATTTTTTTATTTACAAGTTTATATTCATCAACTTATACACAAGTGGTTGAAGAGGATGGTAAAGCTGTAGGGTTACTATTTGGTAGGATTGATAAAGAACTTAATTTTGTGAAAAAGTCAAAGTACGGCTTTATAATAATTGGAAAATTAATAAAATTTTTATTTAATAGAAATGAAAAATTATCACTATTTTATGAATTAATTAAAAGAGCAAGAGATCTTACTTATATACCAAGAAATTTGAAGAAGACGTTTGATGGAGAAGTAACGTTATTTGTTTTAGATTCTAGTTGCAGAGGAAAAGGGATTGGAAAATCTCTCATGAATAATTTTATAAATGTATGTAGAGATAAAAAACTAAATAAGATTTATGTGTTTACAGATACAGAATGTAATTATGGTTTTTATGAAGCGTATGATTTTAAAAGAATTAGGAAAAGAAATAATAAATATCCTATGAAAGATGGAGAGTTGAATACAGAAGACTATATGTATAGTTTAATGTTATAAAATATGCATTATTTTAATCTAAACTAGCAATAATTCTCTCATCTTCTATAAGTAGGAGATAAACTACCAAAACTTGACAGAAGGAAGTATTATGTTATAATGAGAGAATTAGACACAAATAATCGTTCCGTATTTTACATGTATTATTATCTTATATTTGCTGTGAAATATAGGAGGAAAGTAATAGATGATGAAATAAACAATAGACTCAAAGAGAAATTTAAGAATATACAAGGAAAATATAATATAAGTCTATAAGAATAGAAACATGACAGGGACTACGTACATATTATATTCAAAGTACATCCAAATACAGAAATATCTAAATTATAAATGTTCATAAAAATGAAAACAGTAGACTTATAAAAAAAGAATTTACTAAAATAAAAAACAGATATGGAAAGAATGTTTTTAGATTAAGAGTTTTTGTTTAATTACAACTGGTGAGGTGTCTGTCGATATAATAAAGAAACATATAGAAGGCCAAGGAATAAAATGAGGTAATATTGTACTAAAAGCCTATAAATATAGTGTTAAATTTTAGTGTATAAAATCTCAGATTATATGACTTAGTGTATAAACAAAAGGAGGATATTTATATGGCTGATAAGTATAATGAAGACGTTTATATAGATGATACGAGTAAAAATAAGAAAAGCAAAATTGATTTAGGAAAAGATAGTATTCTAAAAATATTTTTTTCATATGCTATCCCATCAATAATAGGGATGATTGCAATGACTTCAGCAGGAATTATAGATGGAATTTTTGTTGGGCAGCTTGTGGGAGCTAATGCTCTAGCTGCAATTAATCTAGCTATGCCAGTAATGAGCGTTTTTGCTGGAATTGGAGTTATGATTGCTATGGGAGGAGCCACTTTAGCAAATATTAGAAGAGGTGAAAAAAATGCTAGGGAAAGTAATAATTTATTCACTGTTACTATAGTATTAGTAATAGTGTTAGCAGCTATTGCTACTTTTTTTAGCACTTTATTTTCTGATAGTTTTGCTAGTTTGCTAGGGGCCCAGACTGATACCCATAGATTAGTATCTACTTATATTAGATATCTGTCTATATTTTTTATACCATTTTTAGGCGTATTTGTTTTAGATATGTTCTTAAGAAATGATGGATTTCCAGTGTTTCCAATAGCTTGTACTATTAGTGGATCAATTATTAATATAGTGTTGGACTATGTTTTAATTGCAAAATTTAATATGGGAATATCAGGAGCGGCTTTAGCAACAGGTATTTCTCAACTTGTTCCATTTATGATAATGAGTATATTTCTTTTAAGAAAATCTTCTTGGAAGATTGTAAAACCTCATTTTGATATAAAAGCAATTGGAGCAATGTTATTTAATGGTTCTTCTGAATTACTAAGTAATATATCAGCAGGAGTAAGCGGGTTTGTTTTTAATCTTATAATTATAAAGAATATAGGTACAATGGGAGTTGCAGCCTATAGTGTTGCTAACTATGCGGCAACAATTGCTATTGCAGTTTTCTTTGAAATTGCATCAGCTATTAATCCTGGTATTAGTTTTAACAGAGGAAGTGGAGATATTAAGAGAGTTCTATCTTTTAGACGAGTAGGGATTATGTTTAGTATGGCATGTGGAATCGTACTTTCTTTAGTTCTTATAATCTCTGGAAAAGGAATTGTATATATGTTTGTAGGAAATAATGCAGAAGTTACAGAACTTGCAATTCATATAATAAAATTTTATGCAATAGCTATGCTTTTAATGGGTGTTAATGTTGTTTCTTCAATGTATTATACAGCAATAAATCAACCATTAATATCAGCTGTAATTGCAGCTTCAAGAAGTTTAATATTTTTAATTATAGGAGTTGTTTTCTTGCCTATGATTATAGGTCAAAATGGTATATGGGGTTCTATAGTTTTTGCAGAAGTGATAACTTTAATTGTTACAATATATTTTTTTAAGAAGAAACCTTACTAATATGAGTAACTATTAGATAGAATTAGAATTTAATTATCATATTACTATAAATAATAAAATAAAAATGAAGTTAGAAAGATTAAGGATTTTATAAGAGAGAGGTTGATAACTTTTTTCTAAGGGGGATAATTGTTTATGAATAAAGCAATTATTGTTGGAGCAAGTAGTGGAATTGGAATGGAGCTTGCGAAAATTCTTTCTAATGAAAACTATATTGTAGGATTGGCATCAAGAAGAAGTGAATTGCTATTTAAACTACAATAAGGATTGTCTAATAAGTCATATGTTAAATGTATTTATATTTCTAAACCAAATGTCAATATAAAAACAACTACTAGTAATACTATTAAAAGAAAATAAAGATATAAAAGAAGGAGCTTTTGAAGTGCACCCCAAAAATTAGACATAAAATATAATTTTTGGGTGGAAATGGTATAATAAACTGGACACTAAGTTAAGAGAAAAAGGTGACAGTTTATGA